>JAFYDR010000330.1 GCA_017544725.1 Kiritimatiellia bacterium | reverse complement strand
TGGAAATGAATTTCCGTGACCGGTTTGTTGTGAACGCGACTTTCCGCGTCGGCGATCAGACCGTACACCGCCAGTATATTCTTCTCCACAGAAGATGCCAAGTGCAGACCGGCAACGATTGATTCGATTTCCTGCATTCCATGATGGTGATGGTGGGAATGGGCGTGATGATGATCCGCCTCGCCGTGGTCATGGTCATGGTGATGGTCGTGAGCGTGGTCATGCACATGCGCGTGGAAATGGTCATGCTCATGATCGTGGTGATGGGCGTGTGATTCTCCCTCTTCCTCGCCATCGATCTGGACAGAAAGATGTGTTCCCGTGATTCCACACTTCTGCACCGTTTCCCGCAAGAACTTCACACGGGGAATGGCGAGGTGATTCAACTCCGCAACCATCTCATCGGGATCGGAAAAAAGTTCCAGCAAAGCGGCTGCCAACATATCACCGGCAGCACCCATACCGCAATCCAGATACAATGTCTTCATCTCGGATTCCCTTCGTTCTTCGCATCCATGTGATTGATCATACTGGCAAGGTATCCCGCACCAAATCCGTTGTCGATGTTCACAACGGAAACCCCGCTAGCACAGGAGTTAAGCATCGAGAGCAACGCGGAGAGTCCGTGGAAGGACGCGCCGTACCCAATACTGGTCGGAACGGCGATGACAGGGCAGTCGGCAAGTCCGCCCACGACGCTCGCCAGCGCCCCCTCCATGCCGGCGATGGCGATAATCACACTCGCCTGCATAATCTCTTTCGAATGGGCGAGGAGACGGTGCAGTCCCGCGACACCGACATCGTAGATGCGCACCACCTCGTTCCCAAGCGTTTCCGCCGTCAACGCCGCTTCCTCGGCAACTGGCAAGTCGCTCGTTCCACCCGTAACGACCGCAATCTTACCGATACCGTTCGGCAAAGGCGGTTCGCCGACAACGGCGAGACGCGCGGTTTCGGAATAGGTAAACGGCTGCGAAATCGTGTCGCGGAGAGCTGCCGCCTTGTCCGCTGAAAGCCGCGTGACGAGGATTGCCCCGTCTCCGTTTCCGCGCAGCTTTTGGACAATCGCCCCGATCTGTTCCACCGTCTTGCCGGCTCCGTAAACCACCTCGCCGACACCCTGACGGATTTTCCGATGCAAATCGATCTTCGCGAACCCGAGATCCTCAAAAGGCTGCGTCTTGAGTTTCAGCAAAGCGTCGTCAACAGAAACCACGCCGTCTCGCACGGCTTCCAGCAGTTCTTTCGTTTCACTCTTCATCCTCGAGGCTCCAAATCGAGAAATACGGCGGTGTAAAGCTCTTTCAACCTTTCGGTGATCTGCGACCGAAGCTCGACCGCCCGTTCCAGTTGACTTGCTGGCAACTGGATTCGCGCCGCATCCCCGTACTGCCGAATCCGAAAATCGGAGAATCCGAGCGAGGCGAGGAATGCCTCCGCCTTCTCGGTCCGTTCCAGCGATTCCCGCGTGATCGCCGTGCCATGAGGGATTCTCGTGGCGAGACAAGCGTAGGCAGGCTTGTTCCACGTAAACAATCCCGCCTCCCGCGACAACTCGCGAATGCGCGTCTTCGTGAGTCCGCACTCGCGCAAGGGCGAACGAACCGCGAGTTCCTGCAACGCCTTCATGCCAGGACGGTCACCCGCATCATCCGACGCATTCGTTCCGTCCAGCAGAACAGAGAAACCATCCGCCTGTGCGGCTTTTGCAATCGTTCCGAAAATCCGCTTCTTGCAATGGTAACAGCGGTCGGACGGATTGGAAAGGACGATTGGATCGGAAAGGACATCGACACGCAGGATGGAGACGTCCGCGCCGATCTCATGCGCCAGACGCAAAGCGTCATCCAACTCGAACTGCGGCTGGAACGCGGTTTTTACGTAGTACCCGCGTACAACCACGCCGTATCGCAACGCCGCATAGAGCAGGTAGGACGAATCCACCCCACCGGAAAACGCGACGGCGACACGGCTGTTTTCGCGGAAGAAAGTTTCTAGCGTCACTGGTTAACTTTTTTCCCGAACAAGGCGGCCTTCACCACTCCGTTCGGATCCTGTACCAAAACGGTTACGAGCCAGATCACCAGTCCAAGCGCGACAACCGATACGCCAAGGTATGAGTCATTGAGCATATCCGCCGCAGACGGGGTGAAAAACTTCTCGTGCAATTCCGCATATTCGAACACGGCATCAACCAGCCACATCAGGCCCGCACCCCAGAACATCAGACTGAGGAAACCGACGCGCAGACGACGGGCGGATTCCGAGCAGTACCAGATCGCAGTCGCGGCCAAAGCGGCAAAGACAGTAATCAGAAGAGTCATAGAAGCTCCTAAGAATACGATGATGAATAGAACAGACGAATTACTTCGCCGCTTCCGCAGCGCGACGCGCACGTCTCTCGAATGCGGATGAAACGGCGACCAGACCGCACCAGACTGCGGTTACAAGTATCGCCATCGTCACGCCGGCAGTCGCCATCTCTCCCAGCATCTCCGAAACCGCTTCAGGACCCTCCTGCACAGCAGTGAGGAATGGGAACCACGGCGTGACCTCGCCGTGCCAAACGTGCTCGAACGCCAGAAGAGCCGAACCGCCCCACAGCATATTCGAGAGCCACCCGAGCTTGCGCGAGAAGGGAATCTTCTCAACCGCATTGAAATCCGTTCCGGCGCCCGACGGTACAACCGCCTTCGCCTCTTTCTTCTCAACGATCTTCTTAATGACCGTGACTGCCGCCGCTTCCAAAGCGGGAACAATAAAACATGCCATATCAAACCTCCTTTAATGAATCAACCAAACGCAAATACTATACCACTTAAAGTACACTTGAAGTCAATGAAAAAATTAGGGAGTAAGGGCGGCAAAGCCGCCAGCTGAAAAGCGGGGAAGCTGAGAGGCTGAGAAGCGAGCCGCCAGAGGCGGCAGTGACGAGTGAAATTTCACGCGGAGACGCAGAGGTTCGCATGAGGCCGCAAAGAATGGGGAGGGGCAACGTCCTCGTTGCCTAGCTTCGCTCGGAATGAAAAATGACGAATGAAAGGGCGGCAAAGCCGCCCAGCTGAAAAGCGGGGAAGCTGAAAGGCTGAGAAGCGAGCCGCCAGAGGCGGCAGTGAAAAATGAAGAGAGAAAAATGAAGATGGCGTGTCGCATGACGCTTGTCGCGTGTCATCGGTAGCTATCGATTGCAATCGACGGCTATCGAATGGCAGCCGCGCTTGCCCGTCCTCCGTCCCGTCATTTATCACTGGCGGCTAAACACCCGTCCCCATTGTCTCCATTGTCCCCACTTCTCAGCTGGCGGCTATGCTGCCCCGCTTCTCAGCTTCTCAGCCTTTTTTGTAGTTCATCCCATGCGTCGAGGAAGGTATGTAGGTAATCGTGCCCCTTTGCGATCTCATCCTCGATCAGCTTACGAACGCGGCTCTGTTCCTCGGCGTAGTCGGCAGGCGAGAACTTGCCGCAGAAGAGGCAGAGACGTGTCCATACCAGATAGGTGGTTAGGGCATCAAAGCAGTTGTACTCCACGATCTTCTGGCGGTCACCTTTGTACCAGGTGCCGCAGACATCGTATCCCGTCATGTCCAGTTTTCCAGGAATCCCAGAGAGCCGTGCGATATCGTTGAGGGACACGGAGTAAGACTTGCCGAACCCTGCGACGAAATCCATCAGGTCGATATCCGTGCTTTCCCAAGGTTTCTGCGCAAGGCGGCGACAAAGTTCCGGTTGGGGTAACCCGTTGACCAACGCACGTTGCGTCAAGATCCGAATGTCTGCGTTGCGTGAGTTGTACCCGACCAACTGCGGAGCGTGCTTGGCAACACCGTCATTCAGAAACCGCCGGAGGATGTACGGCTCGTCCTGCGACGGATCATTCGGATTTTCAGGCAACGCCTGCAGATAGAGGCGCACGGAACCATCCTTCGCGCGACGACGAATCACCATCGCGATCGAGACAAGCCGACAGTAGATCGTTTTCAGGAACGGTTGCGGATTGTCCGGCGTAGCGCCACCCGCAATCCACATTTGTTTCAGCACCTCCTCCGGTGGACAATCTTCGGGCAAGTCGAGAATCAAGCGTCCTGCACGAATATCCGGTACCCATTCGCAATCGAACGCCCATACCTCATCCAAAATTGACTGTATCATCTCTTCACTCCTTTGCTGCCCTTCATTCTACGCCCATCTTCCCACACGAACAAGCGCAAAGTCAGATGAGCTTTCAACTGAGGCGCATCTGCGTTTTTCGTCACCAGCAGGATAAGCCGGTTAGGCGTGTTTAGCTGGTTAAGTGCCCCTGCGGGACTAAGTGCCGCTACGCGGCTAAGTGTCCCTTCGGGACTAAGTGCCCTTCGGGCTAAGTCACTTAGTGGCGTCAGCCACACTTCGAGCCAAAGGCTCACTTAAATGAAATGGTTAAATCGCAGTCTTCGACTGCTTTCAATCGGGCTTCGCCCTTTAAATGGCTCGTGACATCAATTTCAAGCCGCGAAGCGGCGATTTAATTTTTTAATCTTTTAATTTTACAACTCCATATCGTCGATAGGCTGGGGTTGCGTAATCTGTTCCGACTGGGGCAGGTTCACCTTGTCGAACTTGATTTCGTAATGCTCGATCAGATACCGTACGAGCGTCGGAACTGGCACGGTGGTGACCATCGAGAGAACGACAATGGCGTTGAAGAAGTTGTCGTCCAGAATGTTCAGCTCTTTCGCGACGGCGGCAGCTGCCAGCGTAGCGGAGAGTTGCGGAACGGTCATCAGCCCCGCGCAAAGCCCCTTGATGTTGGAGAAACCGGAAAGACGAAGCGCAAGCCAACCGGAAAAGACCTTGCTGCCGACCAACCCCAGCACGGTGAAGACACAGATCAAAAGGTTGTCGTGACTCTTGAACAGGACGGCCGGCGTACTCTCCATTCCGATCTGGAGGAAGAGGAAGGGAATCATGATACCGAAACCAATGCCTTCCAGCTTGTGCAGAAGATGCCGCCCCCTGTTCTCGAATCCTTCCGAGCGCACAACGGAGAGACCTGCGATAAAGGTGCCGACAATCATGTTGACGCCTATTCCCTCTCCCAACGCAACCACGATCAATACGCAGAGCAGGAAGAACGTGACCTGTACATCATCACGGGGATTGAAGGTGTTGGAGACTTTCTTCCAGATGATCGGGATGATCCACATGCAGAGCGCGATGTAGAGAAAGATCGCTAAGAGAAAGACAGGAGTAAACCAGGAACCGAAGAAGTTGATGCCAAAATGGTCAAAGAGGGAGATTGAACCGGCAGAGAGCGAGACTCCGAGCTTGATCTTCTGGTACTGGATCGCGACAGCAAGCATCACCAGACTCAAAATGTCGGTCACGACCGTCGAACCTAACACAGCGACACCGAAGCGTGTCTTCGTCACACCCAACTCTCGGATCACGGGAAAGACGATACCGACAGAGTGCGAGGCAAAGAGCGAGGCATATACCCATTTTCCGATTTCGTCTTCCGGACGGAAATAGGCATACACGAAGTATCCGGCAAGACTGGGAATCGCGAAGGTCAGGATGCTCAGCCAGACCACGGGACGCCTCTCCAGCGTCAGCATCCGCAAATCCACCTCCATGCCGGCCAGTGCCATCAGGAAGACCAGTCCCAACCAACCGAGCGCGTCAATCACCGGCAGGAAGTCCGAAGCCGAAGCGTTGCCCGGTATGATGTGAGTCAGCTTGTTCAGCAAGTCACAGGCATTCGGTCCGATGATGATGCCCGTGAGCATGATCGCAACCACGGCGGGGATATGAAAGCGGTTCAGGATGCGCGGCACGGAAACCACGAGCAGCATCAAGACCAGATACATCGTCAACAGCAGAAAATGGCTCATCGGGACATCTCCTCACATTCGGTCCGGGAACACAAGTCATACATCGCTACCGGAACTTGTCCCAGGAGACCCGATCCCCGCTGTACTTGGGGTTGAACAGCATCGCGTCCGAAACCGGCGTATTGCGCTTGAACATCTGTGCCGCATGGTCGCGCCACCCCTTCCGCCGTCCGAACACGGTCATCTGATACCCGCGTGTCAGGAAGAGCGGTAGGTCCAGCAACCATGCCAGCCCATAGAGGAAGCGGAGCCAGAAATTCGAAGCACCGTGCCAACCCGACTTGCGGTTGTCCGCCCACTGCCTCACCATCTGCACCCAGAAGCGGCACGAATAATGGAACCCCAGCACGTCAAAGCCGCCCTTCAGCAAATCGAAGATTTCCTTTTCCGTGTACCAAACGGTTCCGGAATTGCCCGCATTGCGACCCAAAACGCGGGCCAAACCAAATCGCTTGCGCGAGGCGACGGTCAGGATGAAGACACCGCCCGTCTTCATCACGCGGTGGCACTCGTGAATCATATCCACAGCCCCTTCCCCCGCAGGTAACATCCGTTGCGCCAGCAGAACCGCATCGAACTGCCGATCCTCGAACGGAAGCTCCCCATTCTCGCCCATGCACAGCACGGTCTCGTCACCCAACTCTTCTGCCACGAGGTCACGACGTGCCACCGTCGGCTCGACCGTCATCCAGTACCCGCGCATCTTACGAAAGTGGCTACTCACCCCCGGATTGGTGAAACCGATATCCAGTCCTGTTTTCACCCCTTCCGGCTGACTGTTCAAGATACGGGTAATCGCCGCCACCTCGCATCGGAGAGGAAGCGAATAAGCGTGACTCGTCAAGACATTCTCGATTTCAGTTTTCATGATACGACCTCGAAGTGAGAAAAGTGTATCACTTTTGAAATATGCCCGTCAATTCCAAACCGTCGCTGCGCGAGGGCGGCGGGAGACGGCGGCTACGCCGCCAGCGGAATAAGCGTGTTAAGCTGGTTAGGCGTGTTAAGCAGAGGTGCTTCGCGCAGTGACGAATGACGAGAGAGCCACCAGAGGCGGCAATGAAAATGAAGAATGAAAGCGGCGATGTCACACGACGACGTTCTCATCGTCAGTTTCGACTGCAACCGATTGCAATCGACGGCTATCGAATGGCAGACACGTCTGCCTGTCCTCCGTCTCGTCATTCATCACTGGCGGCTATGCCGCCTTGGAATTAAGTGGGCTTCGCCCTAAGTGACGAATGAAACGGTTAAAAGGTTAAATCGCTGCTAGGCGGCTTGAAATTGATGACACTTTCCATTTAAAGGGTGAAGCCCAATTGAAAGCAGTCGAAGACTGCGATTTAACCATTTCATTTTAAATGCTGCATTAGCCGCATTTAAGTTAGCCTTCGCCCCGAAAGGCACTTAGGCGCGTAGCGGCCGTCACCAAGTCATACGGACGGGTATGCCGTCGGCGTGGAGCGCGTCCTTTAGCTGACGGATCGTGGTCTGTCCCATGTGCAGGATTCCCGCCACGATAGCCGCATCCGCATGCGCGATCTGGAAAGCGTCGCGGATATGTTCCGCACAACCTGCACCGCCAGAAGCGACGACAGGCACATGAACCGCGTCGGCTATCAGACGCGTGACCGTCAACTCGAACCCGTTTTGCGTTCCGTCCGCATCGACACTATTCACCACGATCTCCCCTGCTCCCAATTCCACTGCGCGTTTCGCCCACTCCACCGCGTCTAGACCGGAATGTTCCCGAAAACCACGGGTTGTGATCTCGTATCCGCTTGGACAGTGGATGTGGTCAGCGGTCTGTACGGGATCCATCCCGAGCACGATGCACTGGTTGCCGAACTCCCGTGCACCTTCGGCGATAATCTGCGGATTTTGAACCGCCAGTGAATTGACCGATATTTTCTCCGCGCCCGCCAGAATGACGCGTTCCATGTCCGCCAACGTCGAGATGCCGCCACCAACCGCAAACGGGATACGGATTGTCCGTGCCACCTCCGACACCATCCCGATGTCGATTGGACGGTGTTCCGCTGATGCAGTGATGTCGTAGAACACCAGCTCGTCCGCACCGCCGTCGGAATACGCTACCGCCATCTCCACGGGATCTCCGAGATCGACGTTGTTCTGGAACCGGACGCCCTTCGTCACACGCCCCCCGCGAACATCAAGACAGGGAATGATTCGTTTCTTCAGCATTTCACGACCTCCCCACGGCTAACGGCGTATGAATGAAATTCCGTAGAAGCTTGAGCCCGAGTTTTCCGGACTTCTCCGGATGGAACTGGCACGCGAATAGGTCGCCCTTCCTAACTGCCGCCGTGAAATTCACCCCCGCGTATTCAGCCGTTGCCACGGTACACGGGTTCAGCTCCGCATAGTACGAATGGACAAAATAGTATTCTTCGTATGTTTGAACGAAACCGCGTGGATCGTTTGCCTCGATCTCATTCCACCCGATCTCTGGCACCTTGCAACCAGGCACGTTCGGGAAACGACGCACACGTCCCGGCAAGACTCCCAACAAATCGACACCTCCGTCCTCCTCGCTGTGCTCGAAGAGAATCTGCATCCCTAGACAGATACCGAGAAACGGTTTCGTTACGGCCGCTTCACGCACCGCCTCCACCAGTTCCATCGTGCGTAGATTTTCCATCGCGGCATAGGCGGCACCTACGCCGGGGAAAACCACCCTATCTGCCGCTCGAATCTCATCCGGGGAAGAAGTGACGAGAGTAGCACAACCCAACGTCTGAAACGCCAGCCGAACGCTTGTCAAGTTTCCCGCATGGTAATCAACAATAGCAATCATCGATAACCTCGACTTCCGAAACAAACAAAAAAACTCCTATCCGGGAACCCCGGACAGGAGACGATAGAATGGAGGTGCGAGGCGGAATTGAACCGTCGTACGAGGATTTGCAGTCCTCTGCCTGACCACTCGGCCATCGCACCAAATCTGTACCCGAAGAATTACTTCTTCTTATTCGCAAGCTGGCGTTCCTTGATCCGCTTGTTGCGGGCAATGCGCCGCCGACGCTTGGCTCGTGTTCTTAATTGCTGTCCCATATGGCGGTCAACTATAGCAAATTCACCGGCAATGTGTCAAGACACAAATCAAGATTTTTTGCAAAAACCTGAAACATCACATTTGCCCTGCGGAATTAAGTGTTTCTGCGAAGTTCCACTTAGGGGAAAAGCTCCACTTCGTCGAGCCAGCGCCACTTAACCTTTCTGCTCTTGTGTGTATCTGCGTAATTTACCCGTCTCATGCGTACGAGAGAATTTTGGAAACAACTGGGACAACCTGAAGACAACAACTGAATGAGATGCGCAGACCAACCGGTCCGCGCACTGTTTCTCCCTTGCCTTTACCGCGACAATCATCTGGTATCATTGCCCCGTTGCCTTTATGGGATCGAACTATTGAGCGCAGGAACGTCCATGAGGATAACTTTGGAAACTACCGCCTCTCGTCACTTGTCACTCGTCATTCGTCACTCGTCACTACTTCGCGCAGCGAAGTTGTTGTTTCTGTTGTTTTTATTTTAAAAGGTGATGGTGAAATACACAGATGCGCCCTTTCTGCTCTTGTACGAAGCGGTGCTTGAAATCGTCGGTTATTTTTGGTAAAATTTTGTATTCTTTGGGGCTTTTCATCCGAAACGAAAATCGAGGAACGACATGGACAGATCAACCGGACACGATAGAATCAACTTTGGACGAAAGAGTGCCGTGTTACTCGCGATCGCGGCATACGGTGCACTTGCGGTCATCACTGCTTTTCCTGTCACGGCACTGGAGATGGCAACGCCGCAGCAAGTACCCGTTCTCTTTGATTCGGCTTCGCTATCCAGCGACAAGCCGTCCGCCTGGTACAATGGACGTCGCAAGGAGATCAAGCGGATGCTGGAGGAGAACATTTACGGGAAGCGTCCCGTCGAACGTCCTCCGCATCTCGTCTTCACCCCTGCCGAACCGGACAAGGTCATGATGGATGGCAAGGCGCTCCGCAAGCGCGTCCGCGTTGAATACGGCGGTTCATACGGCACGAACAGCTTCATCGTCACGGCGTTCATTCCTCGCTCTGGAGGACGTGCGCCAGCGTTCCTTTTTGGCTGCAACCGTAACCCTGCCGAACATCTGGATCCCGAACGTGTTGTCAAAAGCGGATTCTGGCCTGCGGAGGAAATCGTCTCGCGCGGCTATGCGGCGATTGCGTTTTACCTTAGCGACATCTCCCCGGACAAGAATCACGGGAACACGCGTGGCGTTTTCGCTGCGTTCAGCGACGTGGAGAAGCAGTACCGTCCAAAGAATGAATGGGGAATGCTTTCCGCATGGGCCTGGGGTGCAAGTCGCGTTCTCGACTGGATCGAGACAGAGCCAATGCTGGACGCGAAGCGTGTAGCGGTGATCGGGCATTCTCGCGGCGGAAAAACCGCGCTCGTCGCGGCAGCGTGGGATGAACGTTTCGCAATGGCGTGTTCGAATGAATCGGGCTGCGGCGGTGCCAAGATGCTCCACGTTGAGCTGCCCGGCTCGGAACATATCGTTGACTCCATCAGCGGTCCCTATTTCTGGTATTGCCGCAACTACACACGCTGGGTAAATCGCGACCTGCAAACACCATGGGATCAGCACATGCTCGTCGCGTTGATCGCGCCCCGCCTCGTGTGCATCGGTTCAGCCGCCGAAGACCGCCATGCCGGTCCCTACGGCGAGTACTGTACGGCTCTCCATGCCTCGCCCGTCTGGACAGACATTTACGGAAAGAAGGGGTTCGTCTCAAACGGCTTTCCCGAAGTCGGTCATCCGCAACAAGACGGCGACATCTCGTACCACATCCGCGCAGGACGTCATGACCTCACGCCAGAGGACTGGCGTGTGTACATGGATTTCGCCGACCGTCATCTTCGGTGAGACAAAGCGGCTGACGCCAGCTTTACAGGCACGTTAGGCGTGTTAAGCTGGTTAAGCGTGTTAAGCTGGGTAACGGGGACGGACTGATGAGACTGGCGAAATCTCTCGTCACTCGTCACTGTGCGAAGTACCTCCACTTCTCCGCTTCTCAACTGGCGGTGTCGTCTCCCCAACTGCCTACTGCTTTCTCTTCATTCTTATTTCTTCATTTTTCATCGCCACGCCAGCGGCTCCGCTTTTCAGCTGGCGGCTTTGCCGCCCTCTCATTCGTCATTTTTCATTCTTCATTCCGAACGAAGTGAGGAAGCACAAGGATCAGGCGATCAATCCAGATGTAGCTCTTACCAGCGGAACAACCGGACTGGAACATCGGGCCGGTAAATTTCACCGAGGCCCACACCTCCAGTTCTTTCCCCGCCAGTTCGCGGTAATTGCCAGCGCGGAGCTGCGTCGTCCACGCGCGAGTCAGCCAGAGGTAACTGGTGGGCGTGAACTTCGCCTTGCAGATACGGTACCAGTGGTAGCCATCTCCCTGAACCTTCGCGCATTCGCCGCTACCGAGTCCCTTTTTCGCCTTCTCGTCATAAACGCCACCGGCGAACGGGAGCTTGAAGTAGTGGCTCCTGTCAGCTTCCGTCCGCATCGCTTGACCGACCGGACTTTCCGAATCGTCCACCAAAACCTCCTGCCCCGGTTCGCCGTGACTGGTGAGGAAGGGCGCGGGAAAATCGTAGAAACGGCTCTCGCGGAACTGTTCCGGCACGGGAAGGGAGTCCATCGGTTTCCACGCCGCTGACAGACGGTCCAACTCGACCTTGGTCAATTCTTCCGACTTCGGATAGGGTTTGACCCATTCCGGCCAATCCTCGCGTATCCTCTTCGTCGCAGCATCGAATCCCACAACTTTCTTGATGCTAACCGTCTTTTTCTCAGGATCGTAAAGCAAGACTGGGCAGGAGTTCAGAACGATCAACCGATCCAGTCCCAGCCGCGCATGTCGCACTCGTGCCAGTAGTTTCGTGTTCCCCGCCACGGACTTCTCCGCCACGTCCAACAGACGGTTGCACTCCGCAAAGTCTGCATCTCCGATGTAATGGAACGAGGAAAGCTGGGGGAACCAACTGACGAACGCCTTTTTCTCCCGACGGATTCTGTCGAGGTATTTTCGGTAGGCAAGAACGTATTCCCCCGCCGTACCGTAGTACTCACGCATGAAGCGTTCGATCAACTGGTTACAGTCGAGATCGGGATTTTCCATCAACTTCGTCTCCAAGAAGAACTTCAATTCCCACAGGTCGGCGAGATGGGGACTCTCATGCTCCCAGAAGATGCCCGAGACGTTGTTGTCACGGTAGTGACGGAAAAGGTCGCCGTAGTGGAACTCGCTCGGGAACGGCAGTCCCGTCAACCCCTTGGAGAAGGTAATCGCGTAATCCCACACGAAGAGATGCTTCGTCACCTTGCTCCAGGCAATCACGCGGTCGTAGTACGCACGGTTGTCCGGCTCGGTAATGGAGGAGATCTGATTGGAATCGGTGTCACAGAGACGGACAATCACATTGTCCGCCGCACGGACGCCGCCCTTCGGAACATCCTGCGTGTACTGGTACGCCCACGTACAGAGCAGAACTTCCGGATGCTTCTTCGCAATTTCCCCGGCGATGGAGTTGACGAAGTTCAGGTTCACGCCAGAAAGCCCGTACTTCTCGGCCTCCGCCTTGCAACGGTCGCACTCACAGTACGAACCGTTGTCATTGTGAGAAAGATCGTAGATGCGCGGCGGCTCGACACCGTTCTTCTTCGTATCCGCGATTCCCTTCTCGATATAGGAGAGTATCTGTTCCAACACCCTGTCACGCACTTCAGGATTCGTCAGGCAGAGCTGTCCTTGACGCTGCCCGCCGACACGTTTGCCTTTACGCAGAGAGAACCATTCGGGATGGTCCTTCATGTACTTGTCGGCGTTGACATAACAGTCGAACGTGTGACAGAAACTCGGAGGGCCAAAGGTGAAGGCCCCACCGAGTTTCGCGCCGCCCCGCGCATTCAGGCGATTGCGACGCTCGAAGCGCGCGGCGTTTGAACCGACCTGCTGGCGGTAGATGTCACGGAAGGCAAAGGCCGGTTGTCCCTGCACATCTAATGTCGGCAGGTCGAGCGGACTCGCCGGCGGCACATCCTCCTCAAACTCGCTCCACCATCGGACACCGCAGTAGTCCTCCAAAAAATGATAGACTGCGAACAGCGCACCACGAGGTCCACCTCCGTTCAGCAACACCTCGTTGCCGAACGAGCGGATTACCCACTTCTCCGGCGGCAACTGTGTAGAAAGCAGCCCATGTCCGCGCGCCAGTTCCGTGTCACCCACACGAAAAACGATGCCGTCCTTACCGCCGATTCGCAACGTCCCTGCCACACGCTTACCGAGGTACGACGACAGTTCTTCCATCGCCGTCTGCTCATGCGGTTTCGGATTCTCCGGACCAGAAACCTTGTAGGTCTCCGCCCAAGCCGATGACAGAACAAGACCGCCAACCGAAACCAAAAAAACTCCCTTTGAAAACCAAGTCAAACACTTCATACCTTCCTCCTTTCGTTCGACGGAGAGGACGCCATCGTGACACATTCTTTTGTGGGTACCGTTATTCAGGGCGCGGGCATTTTTACCCGCATCCTGCGCATTTCCATGCCTCAGAGCGAAACAAAACGCCACCACCGCAAAACCGAGATCTAGGAACTCAAAACCGAAGGCTTACCCTTTGAGTGCCTTGGAGACGGCGGACAGAATCGAGGAGAGACCCGACAGGTAATCCTTACGATCCTGTGCCGCTTCCGGATTGGACTGGACCTCACGCTCCAGATCGTCGCTCGTCTTTTTCGCCTCTTCCGCGATCGACACGGTTTCCGGGGCAGCCTCCGTTTTTTCACTCCCCTTCCCTGTCAACGGATCCAGTACACTGTTGAGCAGTCCGCCCAGAATTCCACCGCCCTGCTTGGCGCCGTCAGTAGCAGTACCGAGAACACCGGAGAGCAACTCCATCCCCTTGTTCAAAATGGAACCTCCGTCCTTGCCCAATGCACCGAGCGACTCAATGACCGTCTTCAACGGGCTGTTCGCCAACGTCTTGCGAGGATCGCGCAACGCCTGCGCCGCCTCCGCAATCAGCTTCTTCGCCATTTCAACCGATGCCAGATTCAAACCTTCCGCCATAACCGTACCCCTTTCTTAAAACCAAATGAAAGGTTTATCTTACCCCTTTCAAAAGAAAATATCCAGCGCGTTTTTCGCGCCAGCCCCTCCCAGCGTTCTGTGCGGGGCATAGTATGCCCGCCTCCGCACCGCCAGTTCGGCACACCTTTCGGCGTTCTGTGCGCGGGCATAGTATGCCCGCGTCCACGTGTGCCACTCAAAACCGCCCGTCCTACCGCGCCTTTTCCAACCAGCCAGCGACCTTGGCGTAGTCGAAGACCGGCGTCCCGTAGAGGAAGTGGTTGACGTGCGTTTCGCCATCTGCTGAATAATCGATACGGCAAACGCCTTGTCCGTCGAATGCAGCCATTCCCACTTCTGCGGTCGCATTAGCAGCAACCTCATAATCGAGATCCAGCAATACCTTTCCGCTCTCAACATCGGTGACCTTGGCATGGCCTCTCACCGGGTGCAGGGTGTCGTTCACGGCAATCACACGATGATCGTCGTTGATCATCACAAGCTGATTGTACTGCACATTCTTGATCTCATAGAAGGCTCGCTTCTTTCCGCCATAGTAATCGACAACGGCATCGGAAATGATCGGCCACGCGTCACGCATATTCCACCAGACGATACCGTTGCTGCGTGTGAACTTGCGAGACCGGAAAAGTTCGACAAACGTCTTCATCGCTTCCGCCTGCACCAGTTGCGACTGGGCGATGAAGGTGTCCAAATCGGATGAGACGGAACCGAACATCAACTTGACTTGGTTCAGCATCAGGTTATTGCGTGTGCCGCAAGGTCCTTCCACAAACGCCATTGTCGCCTTGCACTGCCACTCCGGATTCCAACAGTCCCATTTCTTTTCGGAATTGGTCCAGGGATAGACGCAAGACGGCGTCATCATCCGTTCCAGCGAAGCGCGGTTCGGCGCACCGTGGTAGCCGATCTCGCTGACGAACCAAGCCGCACTGTTGGTGTAGAACGGTGTCTTGTAATACCCGCGCGGTCCCCACAGGTGGTCTTCCGGCATCCTTGCCTGACCCGCACGGTAGGCGGGACTTTCGTAGGGCGAGCTTGGCAAATAGGGACGCGTCACATCGAACTCGTACAAGACGTCGGGAATCGTGCGACGGCTGTTCCGATCCTGATTCGGATCACGTGCAAGCCGCCCCAATTGCCAATGGAAAGCGTTATCGTTCTCGTTGTTTCCCGACCAGAGCGCAAGGGAGGCGTGGTTACGAAGTCGAAGAACCACACTCAGAACTTCCTGGCGGGTCTGTTCGGCATAGCGGTCATTCTGCGGAAAGACACTGCATCCCGTGCAGAAATCTTGCCACACGAGAATCCCGTTCTGGTCACAGTAGTCGAAGAAGATTTCCGGTTCATAGACCCCGCCGCCCCAAACGCGGATCAGGTTACAGTTTGCATCCCGAATGAGGTCGAGCGTCGGCAGCATGTGTTCCATGTCGCGAGAATGGAAGGCGTCAAGAGGAACCCAGTTCGTTCCGCGAATGAAGATCGGTTCACCGTTGACGCGGAACAGGAACTGCCCGGAACGTTCGGAACTGTAACAGTCATCACGTTCCAGTTCCACCGTGCGGATGCCGATTTTTCGGCTGTCCCTCGCCAGTGTCTTTCCCGACTCGTCCAGCAACTCGATTGTTCCGTCGTAGAGTGCGGAATCGCCGAATCCGCGCGGCCACCAAAAATCGGCGTTCTGAATCGAGAGTCCAACCCGCGTAAGATAGTGACGGAACACTTGTTCCGCCGATACCGCAACCTTCCCATTGCGGGAAAGCGTCACGCGCACCTTGCCGCGATCCAGTCTGGAAAAAGGCGACTGTACACGACAGTCAACCCACAGGAACGCCGATCGGTTCTTTCGGTCGAGGTCACGGACAATCCAAGCTGGATGGTCAATCCGCTCCGCATTTCGAATCTCCAGCGAGACAGGACGCCAAATCCCCGCGCAGGCCAACCGAGGGTGAATATCCCAACCGTACATGGAACCGGCCTTGCGGAACGGTTCGCCGTCCGCACCACCCGCCATGCTGTATCCCAGTTCGCCGATCGTCTGGTACTGGCTCTCGATCACGATGGAGCGAATCAACACCTGCAAGATATTTTCCGTACCTGCCCTCAGATACTTCGTCACATCGAACGAATGCGCGATGAGCATATTGTCCGTCTCGCCGATTTTGCTCCCGTTCAAGAAGATGTCGGCAAGCGTGTCAATCCCCTCGAAAACCAACTCCGCTCGTTGCCCCTTTGCAAGAACAGGCGGTGTGAAGGTTTTCGTGTAAAGCCACTGGTAACCTTCGTATGGACGAAAGAGATAAACGTTCGTACCGATCATCGGATCAGGAGCTTTACCCGCGAGTTGAAGCGAGAGTTCAGCCACGCCAGGAACCTGCGCGGGAACCGTTTCCAAGGGAACGGTTACAGGAACGGTTCGGATCGCGCCATCATCCGGTTGCTTCCAGTATGAGAGCGACCAAGAACCGTCCAGCGACAAGGCGGAAACGGAGAACGAAACGGAAAGAATCCCGAAACAAACAGCGACAACTTTTTTCATGCTAAAACCTCCACAAAGAACGCATCATATTCTACCAAAATCCCCTCCCCTCCACAAACGCTTTCTACCCTCTGGATTTCGGGAGGGTGCTGTTAGCCCGCCGCCCGCGCTTCGCTCATGGTTAGGTGGTTGGGTAGTTAGGTGGTTAGGTAGTCGATTATGCAAAACCCCATTTCCGGGAAACCGGCGGGCGGCGTCACGCCGCCATCGGCCGCGTCCGGATCGCCGGGGAC
>JAFYDR010000329.1 GCA_017544725.1 Kiritimatiellia bacterium | reverse complement strand
TAGTCGATCCCACAAAGGCAACGGGGACGTTGCCCCTCCCCAATGCCATGCGCGAACGGCTCAATCCAACTACCGAACCACCTAACTACCGAACCGTTCGCGTAGTGAAGTTTTAGGCAAAGGAGAGACGATACGCAGACCGGTTGGACCGCGCCGTCAATTTCAAGCCACGCAGTGGCGATTTAACCTTTTAACCATTTCATTTGTCACTTCGGGGAGAAGCCCACTTAATTCGATCTCTCGTCATCCGTCAGGCGTCATCATGCGAGGCGAATAGCCTTTCAGCTTTTCAGCTTCTCAACTGGCGGCATTAGCCGCCCCAGCCCTGCCGCCTCTGGCAATTTCGATTGACTGGCACCTCTTTTTTGTGTATTCTAACTGAAACAAGTTCGGACAAGGCAGCGGGATGATGAATCTCGCGTTGCCATAAAAGGGTTGCTTGGAAAATGGGATATGCGCTTCAGAGCCTTCTTCGAATCCGCGAAATGCGTGAAGATCGTGCCGTTGGCGAGTTGACCGCCGCACGGCAGGTTGTGGCATCCGCTCGCGACACGCTGCAGGCTCGTCAGCAAGAGCTGGAGCAGTACGAGGCGACGAAAGATGACAGACGTGACCGTGTTTACAGTACCGTCATGGGACGCGCCGTCACTCGAGACCAGCTCGATCTCGTTCAGGAGAGCATCGCGCGTATCGATGAAGAGGGCGTGCTCAAGTCCGACAACGTACGCCAAGCGGAAGCCAAGCTCCGCGAAAGCGAAGAGGCGGAGGCGGAGGCGCATAGGCGTTTCACCGTGGCGACCAAAAACAGGACAAAGATCGAAGAACACCGCGCCGTGTGGCTTTCCGATGTCCTCAAAGAGGAAGATGCCCGCGCAGAAGGCGAACTGGAAGATTTTGTGGTAAGGAAGACAGACGATGATTGATGCGATTACATTCGACACCTCGTTTCCCGTGCCTCCGACGATTCCCCTTCCGGTGAATCCTCAAACGGATGCAACGAATCCGCAGTCGGCTAATCCATCGGGAATCCCCTCGCAGGAAGCAACGCTTCGCTTCCAACAGGCACTGGCAACTACGCCCGCATCCGATGTGGACAAGGCACACGTCCCCCTCAACGTCCTAAGTGAGTCGATTGCTTTTTCCGCACCATCCGCGACACCCATCACCCCCATTTCCCAACCGATCGAAACAGTTGCCGACATCCCACCCGCACTCCTGTCCGATAACAGCGCATCGACACCGCACCCCTTAACGACACCACAATCTGCAACGACGCTACAGCCCGTGACCGTTCTGCGGAACACACCCGTGACACAAGCCGTGCAGTCCAACGGCGAAACCATCGTGATGCCCGCGCCGATTACGACGCCCGATGCGCCCGTATCCCACCCCACCGCAACAGTTGCCGACTCCCCCGCACCCCAGTCCGGTAACGACATGACCGTGCCGCAGAACACGTCCGCGACACAAGCCGTGCAACCGAACGTTGAAACCGTCGTGACACCCTCGCCGGTTACGACGCCCGATGCACCCGTTTCCCAGCCAGTCGTAGCAGTTGCCGACTCCCCCGCACCCCTGTCCGGCAATGGCGTGACCGTGCAACAAAACGTGAACGTACCGCACCCCGCAACCGTGCCGCAGAACGCGTCCGCGACACAAGCCGTGCAACCGAACGTTGAAACCGTCGTGACACCCTCGCCGGTTACGACGCCCGATGCATCCGTTTCCCAACCTGTCGCAGCAGATGCCGACTCCCCCGCATCCCAGCCTGGCAACGACATGACCGCGCAACAAAACGTGGATGTATCGAACCCTGTAACGACTCAGATCACGACTGCACAACCGACCACGTCCGCACCACAAACTGAAAACGTGCAACAAACCGTGCAGTCCAATGACGACACTGTAGTCATACCCGCATCCACGCCGTCCGTGATACCTAGCGCACAGTCAGTCGGCGAAGTCGCCGCATTGCCCGTTTCCACACCAGTCGTACCAGTTGCCGACTCCCCCGCACCCCAGCCTAGGAACGACATGACTGTGCAACAAAACGCGGCCGCACCGCAGTTCGCAACACAGACAGTACAACAGAATATGACCGAACCACAGCCCGCGACTGCACCTCAGACTGTGACCGTACAACAACCAGTGCAGTCCAATGGCGAGACCATCGTTGTACCTACGCCGATCGCGATGCCCGACACACCCGTTTCCCAGTCGATCCATGTAGTTGCCGACTCCCCCGCACCCCAGCCTAGCAACGACATGACTGTGCAACAAAACGCGACCGCACCGAATCCTGCGATGCAGACCGTACCGCTGGACGCGAACATGATACAAGCCGTGCAGTCCAACGGCGAGACCATTGTTCCGTCCGCGCCGATCGTGATGCCCGACACACCCGTTTCCCAGCCAGTCCATGCAGTTGCCGACTCCCCCGCACCCCAGTCTAGCAATGACATGACCGTGCAACAAAATGCGACCATTCCGCAGTCCGTGCCGCAGAACGCGAATGTGATGCAAGCCGTGCAGTCCAACGGCGAGACCGTCGTGACAGCTGCGCCGATCGCGATGCCCGCCCCCCCCGTTTCCCAGCCAATCCATGCAGTTGCCGACTCCCCCGCACCCCAGCCTGGCAACAACATGACCGTGCAACAAAACGCGACCGCACCGCTGCCCGCGACTGCACTTCAGACTGTGATCGTACAACAACCAGTGCAGTCCAATGGTGAAACCGTCGTGACAGCTACGCCGATCGCGATGCCCGACACTTCCGTTTCCCAGTCCGGCGAAGTTTCCGCCGACGTGCAAGCACCCCGTGTCGCCAGTGAGGCATCCGTGAAGCCCCCAACGATCGTGCCGGAGACTTCGCAAGTTACACCACAAGGTACTCGAATTACCACCACACCACCGATGACCAAATCGGGCAAGATCGTTTCCGAGGTCACCACCGAAATCGACGCGGAATCCGTTGTTCTTCAGGCTGCGCCAGTCAGTCAGTCTCCGCAAGCGATTGACGTGAATCCGTTGCTCTCCGCAGAGGCGGTGCAGGCGGCGACGGCGACAGCCGCCCGCGCGCGAACGCTTGAGTTGGTCGAAGCCGTCGAGGCCGTTGCCGAGACCATTCGCGTCTCTCCCGGCGACTTGCGGGGTGAGGGGGAAGTTCGAATTTTCCTCAAGTCTAACGTGTTGGACGGATCGGAAATCAGGCTGGAGGCAAAAAGCGGAACGCTCTCCGTCGCGTTCCATCCCGCCACGCCCGATGTCGCACAGTTGATCGAGCAGAACCGCGCGCAGCTGGAAATGCGGTTAGCTGAACGAGTCCATGCATTTCAGATCTCCGTTTCCGTGAAGAAAGGAAAGACAGAACATGAAACCGTCTGAACTTCTCCCCTGCTTTCCCGACTGGGTGAAGGCGACGCCCGCCCAAGTTTGCGATTCTCCCGCATTCACCATGCCCTGCCGACTTGGCGAGACACCCTGTACGTTACGGCTTGATGCGCCAGTTCCCGCCGAAACGTTGGACATCGGTGTGCGGTTTGAAAACGAATCTTGCCAGATCGGTCTATGCGACACAGCGTTCTTCCCGGAACTACACAAGCTCTGGCAATCGCGTGATGAACTCCCGGAACCGATTCTGCTCGCCCTAATCGAGAAGGAGTGCGGTCCGCTCTTCCAGTTGCTTGAAAACGCCCTGAGGCGGCAACTCAAAGTGTCGGGTATCGTCCGCGATTCCGACAATACGCAGCCTCGGCTCTCGGCAAGTCTTCGATCTGACAGTGGGGAGGAACTTCTCGTCTTCACAATTACACGTGCGATTTCCGTGCTCCAATCACTCGGTGCGGTGCGGTTTCTCGATATCAGACACCCTGTATTTCGGGAACGACAGCTTCCAGCCGTACTTGAATACGCGGCGTTCACACTCTCCTCCACCGAGCTCGCCTCGCTGGTTTCGGGCGATGCCCTGATCCTACCCGAACTCGATCCCGGCGCAACGACCTGGCCAATCCGGGCAATCGTCGCCAATCGTTTTGCGGTAACTGCGGAAACAGGCGTCGCCGCATGGGATCCAGCAACAGACACGCGCATTCGGATTGTACGGACGGATCCGGCCTCCGTGCCATTCTCCGATCTTGCCGATCTCGCCGCCGATCCAGCGGTATGGGAAAAGTCCGCAGTTTGGACAGCCCTTGCAAAGCCGTTGCAAACGGTTTCGCTCACGCTTCTGCAGGGAGGACGAGCGATCGCGGAGGGACACCTCGAACGTCTCGGCTCCCAATCTGCCATGATCATCGATTCGTTCCTCTCCGGCGGCAACTAATCACCAAGGGAATCAACCATGTTTCAAACGGATCCATTTTCACTAATCGTCCTGTTCGTGGGACTCTCGCTGCTCCCGTTTGTGGCGATGATCGCGACGAGTTATCTGAAGATCGTCGTGGTCATGTCCCTCATCCGAAACGCGCTAGGCATCCAGTCGATCCCGCCGAACATGGTCATCAACGCCCTCGCCATCATCCTCTCGTTCTACATCATGGCGCCGGTCTGTTCCGAATCTTGGACGATTGCCAAACAGGAAATGGCCCAGACCACGAAACAAAACGAAACGAAACAGACTGGCAATTCACCGGGAACCATCCCCTATTTCGAGACGGAGGCGGTCGCGAAAGCGGCGGAACCGTTCCGCGAATTTCTCTCCAAGCAGACCTCCGACCGGGAACGGACATTCTTCATTTCTACGGCGGAGCGGCTCTGGGGAAAGGATGACCAACCGGCAAAGGTTGACCCAGAAAGTTTCTACATCCTGATTCCCTCGTTCTGCGTTTCGGAATTGACGAAGGCGTTTCAGATCGGCTTCCTTGTCTATCTGCCATTCATTGCCATCGACATCATCGTCTCGAATATCCTGTTGGCAATGGGTATGATGATGGTTTCCCCAGTCACGATTTCTCTCCCGTTTAAGCTGCTTCTCTTCGTTATGGTGAACGGCTGGACGCTGTTGATCCAAGGTCTCATCAGGGGGTACGTGTAATGAACCAAGCCCAGCTTCTCGACTACGCGCAAACTTGTCTGGTTCTCGTCCTGCGACTCTCCTTGATCCCGATTGTGGTCGCGACCGTTATCGGTATCCTCATCTCTCTCCTGCAGGCGCTGACACAGATTCAGGAACAGACGCTCGGATTTGCAGTCAAGCTAATCGCCATCTCCCTTACCCTTTTGGCCTGCGCATCCTGGATGGGTGCTCAGCTGCTCCTCTACACGCAGGACATCTTCACCCATTTCCCGTTGCTGGGAAGGTGACGACGACGCGATGGTTTGGTTAGGTAGTTAGGTGGTTGGGTAGTTAGGTGGTCAAAACGAATGGCAACAGTTGAACATTTCGAAGATTTGGAAGTCTGGAAACTCGCAAGGAAGTTGACCGGAAAGTTATACGGTTTATCCCGCAACGATCCGTTTGCGAAAGACTATGGTCTCCGCGATCAAATCTGTCGCGCAGCGGTTTCGATCGTCTCCAATATTGCTGAGGGATTTGAACGACGTTCCGCTAATCAATTCTTGCAATTCCTCGACATCGCAAATGGTTCCGCAGGGGAAGTTCGTGCGCAATTGTATGTTGCCCTTGATTTGGGATATATTACGCAGGAGGAATTCCAAGATGCCATAGGTGATGTTGTCGCCATCGGCAAAATGCTTACATCCCTTATACGTCATCTTCGACTTAACAACGCATAATTTTTAAGAGGTTCAATATGACAGACACAAAACTGATCAAAGACTTTGCAGCGATTCTTTCTGGAAAGGGATTTGAAATCGCAAATCAAACCCTGATTTTACAGGAACCACCCAACTACCGAACCACCCAACTACCCAACTACCCAACCACCCAACTACCCAACTACCCAACCACCTAACCAGTCCCGCCTATGCCGTATGTTGAGTTCCATCGATGGATATTGGTAGCTGTTCTCGCGATGGCGAGAATCGGCGGAGCCTTTGCGATCTGCCCCGCACTTACGGAATCGATGATTCCGGGCGTAGCGCGACGGGCTGCGGTGTTGGCGTTCGCCTGTCTCGTGATCCCATTCATCAAGGAGGCAATGCCTCCCGGAGAACCGAATGTTTGGATGTTCGCGATTTTGGCGGTGAAAGAGGCTTTGATCGGTTTTCTGATCGGCTTTTTCGCAGCAATCCCATTCTGGATCGCAGAGAACGTCGGCAACTTCATCGACAACCAGCGCGGCGCGACGATGGGCGAGGTCTATTCGCCTCTCAGCGGTGCGCAGGTCTCAACCACGGGTATCTTCTTCACGCAGATAGTCTCCACGATCTTCTTCGTCGGCGGCGCGATTTTCGTCTTTCTCAGCGCATTGTACAAGAGCTATGAATTGTGGCCCGTCTTTTCCGAATGGGTGAAGTTCTCATCCACCACACCTGCGCAGATTCTCGGTGCGCTCGACTCCATGCTGCAGGTCACGGTGGTTATCTCCGCCCCCATCATTATCATCATGTTCCTCGCCACGATCGGTCTTGGACTCATCAACCGTACCGCGCCGCAGCTCAACGTGTTCTTCCTCTCCATGCCGGTCAAGAGTGCGCTAGGCGTCGCCATGTTAATCATTTACCTCCCGTTCATTATCGATATGCTCATGTACACGAAGGACTCATCCATCCTCGGTCCCGTACAAAAACTACTTGGAGGATAAGAGAACTGCGCTATGGCTGAATCTTCCGGCGAAAAAACTGAAATGCCGACCGCAAAAAAGTTGCGTGACGCGAGAGAAAAGGTCAGGTCTGCACGAGCAAAGATGTGGTTTCCACCGCAATCCTGATCGTTCTCTTTTGCGTACTCGGATGGATGGGGACGGCGCTGGCGGAAGATATGGAGACGATGCTGAAATTCGTCGCGGGAAAGATCGGCGAGAGATCCATCGACTACACGCGGGACTCCATGGGGCTGACAGCCTTCTACATCTGCAAACACTCGTTCCTCTTCGTTCTGGTCGCCGCCGTAATCGGTATCATCGGCAATGTCGCGCAAATCGGATTTCTCTTCACGTTCGAACCGATCATCCCGAAACTGGAGAAGCTGAACCCCGTGGAGGGCGCGAAGAAAATCTTCTCGCTCAAGAACCTCTTTGAGTTTTTTAAGAATGTCGTAAAGGTACTTTTCCTTAGCTACCTTACCTACCGCATCATTGAAGCGTCCATTCCGGAACTGCTGACCATGTGTTACGGAACGATTGATGACATCTTCCCCTGCATGAAACTGATGCTGAAACGGCTTGCGGTTTACACGGCGTTCGGCTACATCATCATCGCCGTGGTGGATCGCCTCTTCCAAAGCCGAAACTTCACCAAGCAGATGATGATGACGAAGGACGAGGTGAAGCGCGAGTACAAGGAGATGGAAGGTTCCGCCGAGGCGAAACAGGCACAACGCCAATTCCGGTACGAGATTCTGAACGGACCGGATCCCGTGAAGGCGACCAAAAACGCGAATGTCGTCGTTACCAACCCCACGCGCATCGCAGTCGGTATCCGTTACCAAGCGGACGAGTTCCCTCTGCCCCGCATCTGCGTGGCAGGTATCGAGGATGTCGCGCGGGTCATCCGCGAGACAGCCATGTCGGAAGGGATCCCCATCATGGAGGACGTGCCGCTCGCCCGCGCACTCTATGCGAAAGGTCGTGTGGATGATTTCATCCCCGACTCGTTGATCGAACCCGTCGCCGAAGTCCTAAAATGGGCGAAGCAACTCGAAGACGCACGCAAAGAAGAGGCCGAACTCGACAGTATCACCCTCGACGACATCCCCGCGTAGTGAAGAATGAAGAAATAAAAATGAAGAATGACAGGCGGCAAGCCGCCAGCTGAGAAGCGAAGCTGAAAAGAAGGCAGTAGGCTATAGGCAGTAGCGGAGACAATGGAGACAGAGGGGAAGCTGAAAGGCAAGCCGACGAAAAGAGAAAAATGAAGAATGAAGAAGTAAGAATGAAGAATGATGGACCGCTAAGGCGGCTATGACGAGTACCTAGAGGATGGGAGCGATCACTCGTCCCTTTTGTCGTTTTCGTCCTTTATGTCCCTTGCCAATAACTTCGGGCGGCGAAGCCGCCCAGTGGGATAAGCGTGTTAAGCGTGTTAAGCGAGAGGAAGGCAGTAGGCAGTAGGGAGTAGAAAAACGGCAAAGCCGCCAGCGGAACGCTTCGCGCAATGACGAGCGGCGAATGGGAGGGATGCAATTTATTGCGTCCAACGACGTCTTCGTCGTCGAAACCGGCAGGATTTGCGGTTGCATGGTTGTAGAAGCCCTGAAGGGGCGTCACCTATACAGACGGGGGTGAGCGAAGCGTACCCCCCCCGAGTTTCACAGACAGTATCCCCAAGTCCTGAGAAGGCGACGGAACGAACGGAATATGTGGGATATGTACTCAACTATGAACAATTTCAAAACCACGGAATTACTGCTTTTGGAATTCTTCAATAGAATCTCTGTCCCCAACTCATCTGAATTTGTTGAAGCGCACATTGTGCAGAAGCATTGCCCTGATCCGCCGCCTTGCGATACCACTTCACTGCCTCACCTATGTCCTTCGACACCCCGTTACCAGAATCGTAGCAAAAACCGAGGCGGAACTGCGCCTGAGAATCCCCTTGTTCCGCCGCCTTACGGTACCACTTTACAGCCTCCGCCATGTTCTTTGGCACGCCTTCACCGTTTTCGTAACAGCAACCGAGTTCACGCTGCGCATTGGCGTCTCCCTGTTCTGCGGCATTACGGATATTCGCGACTCCCTTCGCACGTCCCTTCACCATATCGACACGGTGTGCTTGCTCTTCTTGTTCCGCAGCCTTGCGGGCATTCGCGGCTTGCTCGGCGCGTTCCTTCAGCTCCTTCACCAGATCGAAACGGGTGTCGCCATCCATCTTTTTCGACATGAAACGTTCGACCTCGCTCGGAATGAAGGTTCCGGCATTGCCGGGTATCGTATCTGGGACATAGCGGATTTCCACCGGCCACGAGACATGCTTGAGGCGAAGGCGTAACGCATCCGCACGAGACAGAGTCTCTTCCTGAATTGGCAATGTCACGCGCACGTAGGTGGAGTCTTTCGCGTTGGGGATCAAACACCGGCTACAGCGCGGGCTCGTGCCATCCCTTGCAAGGGCCGTCCGGATGGCGCATGCATTTCGACGAGGTCAGCGAACGGATGTCGCTCGCCTTGCGTCCGCAATACTTGCAGGTGTACGACAACTTCTCGCTGCCCTCGTAGAGCGCGTGGCGTCCCTTTCCCGGCCCGTTCGGGTGGCGCATGCAGGAGGACGCCGTCAGGCTCGCCACCGACGAGAACTTTGCCCCGCAGTACTTGCAGTAGAAAGACGTTGCCGTCCCCGCAAGCGCACACACGGCACCGACGATCACGGCAAGCATAATCCATCTCTTGGTTTTCCCGATTGCATCTTTCATGGCATTCCCCTCACCGCACATTCATTCTTTCCTTTAGGGGAACGTGTTCCAAGTGCGCAGAAACAGAGTCCCCAACATGGTTCTTATGGGCGAAAGGCACACCTATGACCTTCGCCGCAGTGCCGTGATCGAAATACGAAGAGAGGAAGTGCGAAGGCACTTACCTCTGCAAGTATCGTCGATCTTGAAATTTCTCACGTTTCAGAAGCCGACCGCTTTGCAGCTTTACAAATATCCGAGGGGTGGAGAGGAAGGTCGGCTTCCATACGTCGCTTGACACTCCCGGTCAGTTCCCCGAACTGTCTTGTCCCAGCCTGGATACAACACCCCGAACTGAAAACGAAATTAGGTTATCAAATTCCCTCGGTCGTATTCAAGGACGAAAGAAAACAAACTTTCCTGCTATGGAATTTCGCAAAATATTCTAATAATTTGCGGTTGTTTCCGCAAATTATTTCGTATCTTATGAGCAAAGGAGGGCGCATCTGCGTTTTTCGCCGTCGTCTTTTGAAAACAACAACTTCGCTGCGCGAAGTTGTGACGAATGACGAGAGATGAGTGACGAGAGGCGGTAGTTTTCAAAGTTATCCTCATGGACGTTCCTGCGCACGGTGCGGGTGATATTGAGCACTGCCGTCCCGGCGGCAATGATGTGAACGATACAGCCGCCGAGACGGCGGCTCTCCATAGCTGCAAGTTACAGGCAAGCTCCCCGCCCGTGACGTGCGGGAGCATTCATGGGGATAACTGGTATGATTGCTTTCGCTACGGGGAGACTAGGAGTTTCGGAGTTTGGGAGAAGGTTCAAAAAGCTTTCCTAT
>JAFYDR010000328.1 GCA_017544725.1 Kiritimatiellia bacterium | reverse complement strand
TGTCGTCGTTACGCGGTGGACGCGACGGAGCGCGTCCCTCCCCATCCGTCACTGCAACCTCTGGTTGCTTACTTCTCAGCCTCTCAGCTTCCCCGCTTCTCAGCCGGGCGGCTCCGCCGCCCTGCGAAGTTATAGGCAAGTTATGGACACATCATATCATTGTCGGTTACTATGAAAAATGATATAATTTTTTCACTTATGAAAACATCATCGTCAGTTCGCTCCATCTCGCCAGAACTCAGTGCGAAGCTCACTGTCGTCTCGTTCATCAGCGCGTGTTTCGTCGTCATTTTGCATGCATACGAGAAATCGCTCGCAGTAGGAACCGGACCAACGGCATGGATCGTTACGTTTGTCGGTTGGACACTACCGACCTTTGCGGTACCGATCTTCTTTGTAATCTCAGGATTTCTGCTAGGCGTCAAGTCGGGGAACGGCACGAAGGATGGCTGGTACGCACAGGCATTGCGCAAACGAGTCAGGACGCTTCTCGTCCCCTATCTGATTTGGTGTACGATCTATGCGCTTACGGTCGTGCCGTTTACGATGTTCGGCAACCATTTGGCAGGTAGAAGTCTGGTACATAACACCCACCTACACGAACCTGTGTTGTCGTGGTGGAATCTGTTTTGCATCTATGGTGCAGACATGTCAGGGTTCCCCGCCAACGGTGTCTTGTGGTACGTCAGAAACCTGTTGATCCTCGTTCTGATCGCGCCGCCGCTTATAAAGTTTCTTGCCAACAAATGGTTGGGTTTTCTCCTTCTCCTGATATTCGGAGCTACCTTTTTCCTGCACGACTGGATGCCGCGTTCTTACTGGCAATTTTTTGAGACAGGATTCAGTTTAAGAGGTTTTTTCTACTTCTTGCTTGGTCTGTTTCTCGCTGCTCACCCGATAGACAATGCGATACCCCGTCAACTTCGATCACTTGTACCGTTCGCATGGCTTGTTGTCGGACTGTTCTTTACCTATTTGCGTCTATATTCGGGCGGCGATTCACTCACGGCTCAACGTCTGCTGGCAAAGACCGCCAATCTGCTTGGCGTCGGAGCCATCTGGATCCTGTACGACCTCATTCCTTCGGCAAGGCGACTCGCGAAATTCTCCGTCACTCACGATTCATTCTTCCTCTATGCCGCCCACCTCGGCATCATCTTCACGGTCTTGTGTGCCAAATCGCAAGACATTTTGAGTTCACGACTGCACATTCCTTCGCTCGGCATATTCATCATAAGATTCGCAGTACCGATTCTTCTATCCCTCACGATAGCCGAACTGCTGAAACGATATTGCCCACGTGTTTACGCCCTGCTAACGGGCGGACGATAGGACTGTGGCTAATTGGTGCGTCGCTTACATAACTGGCCAAACACGGAAACGATATCCTTGCGATAAACAATAGACATCAGTACGCCCGAAACTACTACGGCAAGGGCTCCTTTCACGAGCAACCCCATGATTCCATCCAGTGAAACGAGCGACACAGTCCACCATGTAACGCCACATAGCACAAGCGTGAAAATCGCAAAACCAAGATGTGTCAACCAGTAAGTCCGGGCCTGTGTCCTATTGAAGAAATACGTGAATACGACGTTCGTCTCCCACGGAATCTGGATGGCTACATAGCTGATGATCGTCGAAAAAATCACACCGTCAAGCTTGTAGTCATCGGGGAGCCAAATAACAAATGCCAGATTGAACGCAAGGTTCACCACACCGGCGACAATGGGCTTCCAGCGGTCTTGCTTCCAGATGGCGGCAGCCGTCTTGAACGATAACAGAATTTGACGTGACTGGTTGACATAGAAGTAGAGAACCATCAGCACCGGCGTAAGTGTATGCCGTACCAGAGTCGGATCGTTTTTCGTCCAAACGGCAATGAACGGTTGGAAAAGCGCAACCATCATAGCGGAACTCCACAGGATGCACATTTGGGTTAGACGACCCATCTTCATAAACAGCCGGAAGTTCTCCTCTTTCGTTTCTGTATGGATCTTATTGCCGAACCCGCCGATTACCGACCCATAGATCACACCAATTAGACCAGAAACGGACGTGACGACATAGTAGTAGTTACCGTAGGCGGCGACTGCAACAAGACCAAGGAAAGCCGAGATAACAATGTTGTCGAACGAATAGGAAATGACACCGCCAACTTTATGTAGGAAGATTGACTTTACATCCGACAAGACGCGTCGGCGATTTTCAGAAGGTAACTTCCCATGCGGCTCGATATCCGGGAAAAGCCTCCGAGACTCGCGGAAGATCAGCAGATTTGAGATGGCAGTGAAGACGACCGTCGCGAGAACATAGAGGTAGTAGTTACGGGTCAAAAGTAAGATCAAGAACACGACAACATACTGCACGATAGATGTGAAAGTGCGAATGTTGCTCAGAACATCGTTGCGGTGATGGACGGAAAGGACTGAACCACGATAGGCGAAGAGAAAATAACTTGCTGAAGTATTGACAAGATGGATGAGGTAGAGAATGTAGAGATCGACATCCGGCGGCACGTTGCCGTGTACGAGCTTTCTAAGGAACGGTAAAAGGCACAGTCCGATCAAGAAGATAATCGAACCCACCCAGCGGTAAACCATTCGATAGAACCACAGATAAGCACATGCCAGATCGCGGTCATCATCCGCAATGGGCTTGTACATGGAGGAGATGACGGCAGAACCAAAGCCGAGTTCAGCGAGCATGAGAACGCCGAGAATCGATCCGAAGAGTCCGTTGAGTCCGAGATATTCCGGACCGAGCAACCACAGGAAGAGCGTTCGGTTCAGAAACGGAAATAGAAGCCGGATACCGCTGTTGACAGCGGATGCGGCAATATTCCGTTTCATATTTCTGGCAAAATCGAGTTTCATTTTTCACTCACTGGTACATCAGGGGAAAGGATTCACTAGGCATCTAGAACGTGGAGAGTTCCGCCAAACAAAAACGACACATCCATCCCCATCGTTCGCGCTGAGGCAATCCGCATGAAGATGCCCAAAAGTAATGAATATCCCCTACTGTAACAATCATGTTGTTCAACGTAACTTTCATTTTATCATTTTCTAGCCAAAACGGCAATTACCGATTATACCGGGCAAAGCACGAAAACCTCGCCCCATTGCCGTCTAGAAAGTCTAGCGGATCTAGCAGTTCTGGAAATCTAGTACGTCCAGATTCTGTAATGCTGGTGGGTACGCCAACCACATACCCACCGACATTCCCCCGTTTTTCAGCTGGCGACGTTAGCGGCCGTAGTCGAGATGGAAAGAGGTGCCGACTTCTTTCCCCAACAGGAGACAGCGCGTACGGTGAACGTGATATTTTCTTCCGGCAAGCGTTCGCACGCGATACGGAAAATAACAGGCTGCATGGTACGAGGATCAGTAGCAGGGAAACGTGCGGTTTCATTTACGAGCGCGAAAGGACGTTTGGATCCTTCCTTCCCGTCCGCTGCGATTTCAAAGACGGCCGCTCGCGCACCACGCACCGCAGTCGCGGCGGGAATCGTCATTTCCCACGCATCGGCTTTCTCCTTACGACCGCGAAGCTTAGCCTTCACTTTCTTAATGCCCAATTTTGCGTTTTTAGGAAATTCCGGAGTGAGCGCTTTCGCCGCACGGGGCGCGAACGAAAACGGTTTCTTTTCTGCGGCCGGAAGCGGCATCACCAAATCCTCACCGATTGCGGTACCCGTGATAAACTCGCGCCGTGAGATGACAACGCAATCTGCATAGACGCGAACGAACTGCCCTTGCCGACAGTTCATCCGATACGGTATCATCATCGCCTTGATTGCATCGGTCTTTTTTTCGTGGTTATATCCCTTGGAATTCTCGAAACCGTAGGGTGGCATATCAATCAAGCCCGGCGTATTCAGCGAAACATCGCGCAACGAAGCGCATCCAATGGAGGTGAATGTGCCTTGCCAAATTGAACGCTCATCAGTCAGCGAGGTATGAGAGTGACCGGAAAAAGCAATCGCATTGGGATAGGTGGAGAGGATACCTGTCGAAACGGCATCATCTTGTCCCCAAACCTTGGGTCCGTGAACCGTCCCACGTGGATGAGGATGTTGGACGTGGAAGAAGGGTTTCGACGGATCGGCAAGTCCCTTTCTTCCAGCATAGTATTCTTTCATCCCCTTTGTAAAACGCTCACTCGTGCCGTTGCATCCGCCGTTGTGCCAATGCGCACCGATGAACCGATATCCCTTCACGGTCTTGTCGAAAAACGGCGTCCATTCCTCGTGAAAGATAACATCCCACCACTTCCGAGGATTGTTCACGAGCAGATTTTCATTGCGGACCTTCTCATCGGCAAAGACGGTTTTCGCACGTCCTGGACTAGACCAGTCGTGGTTACCGAAAACAAAGACGCGTTCGACATGACGACCGTCCTGCGCCTTGTCGCCGGGAAAGACCTTGAACCAAGCGTCTGCCAACGCCTTCAGCTCCCCGACCAAGCCGCTGTGCGCCATATCGCCCGCAATCACCACGGCATCGGCACCGTTGTCACGGAACCACGAGAATGCCTTCGCCAGCGTCTCAGTCGTGTACTCGGGATGCAGTCGCTCTCCACCTTTGTCAAGGCAAACGTGGACATCCGAAAGGACACCGAAGGACAAGAGCGGTTTCCCGGCAGTGAACAGACCGCTCGGTGCAGAAAAAAGACGGCACGGTCCCAACGAGAAAGCGCTCGCCAGACCACCAATAAAAAATCTTCTAGTCATCATAACGGAAACAGTATAGCAAAAAAATTCCCTGCCACCAACTGCATTTCGCACCATTGCCCATAACTTCACTGCGCAAATGGACAAGCGCTCCGCCCATACCACACACGGGAATGTTCATGGGGATAACTTTCGACAAGCCCGAAGGGTCAAACGGTCGCGACGGAGGGCGTCCCTCGTTCGATTGCATTCGACAGCATTCGACAGCTACCGATAACACGCAACAAACAACAGGCAACATGTCGGGTTGGACTGGCGAGACTTTTAGGACTAGCGAGACTGGCTGCTAAACACCCGTCCCCATTGTCCCCTTTGTTTCCATTGTCCCCACTTCTCAGCTTCCCCGCTTTTCGGCTGGCGGCGTAGTCACCCCTATCCCCTATTGCCTACTACCTTCTTTTCAGCTTAACCCGCCTAACCAGCTTTACACGCTTAACACGCTGGCGGCTCTGCCGCTTAATCTTAAAAAAATCGGCTTGCTTTTCGACCATCAGTTTTTTATTATTTTTGCCGGTTTTGCCCCTGTCCGTCAGCAAGAGATGAGGGAGGTTGTACAGCCATGACGAAAAGCCAAGAAGATTACATCGAGACGATCTACATGCTGTTTCTCGCGAAGCGTCCGGCGCGGATTCGTGACATCGCGCGTTGCTTGAACGTGAAGACGCCTTCCGTCGTCAAAGCCGTTTCTGAACTCAAGTCGTTGGGGCTTGTGATTCAGGAACCATACGGTTCCGTGGAACTGACGGAAGAGGGACTTGACACCGCAAAGAATGTCCTGCTCAAGCATTCCCTGCTGAAAAAGTTCCTAATCCTTTTGGGTGTCACGGTAGAGATTGCAGCGGAGGATGCCTGTAAAATGGAACACATCCTCTCCGCAGAAACCCTTGACCGAATCACTGAGTTCGTCACCGAACGTCTCGGGGAGCAGGCGTGCCAAGAGAATTCGGACGAGTTGATCCGAGAGGCTGTCGGCATTGTAACTGACTCGTTCACCAAGCATCCGCGTACCCCCCCGAAACCGCGTAAACAAAGGAGTGAATCCGCCGAGCCAGCTGAATCCACCGAACCCGACGAATCCACATCTGAAAATTGAGGAAGAGAGAGATGAAAATGAACTCGATGTTGTTAATCCTGTGTGCTGGACTGTTAGCCGGAATCGCCCTTTCCGCGCAAGAGGTGGTCGAAATCTGGCCAACCGGAAAAATCCCCTTCTTGAAAAATGATAAGCCGGAACGTGTCCTTCCCTCCAAAGACACCATCATCCGCATCACGGATGTGAATCTTCCAACGCTGACCGTGTATCCCGCGCCAGAAGCGGAGAGTCCGTCCCCTGCGATTCTGGTCTGTCCCGGTGGTGGATATGGGATCCTCGCAATTAACCACGAAGGCACGGAGATCGCCGAATGGATGAACAAACAAGGGATCACGGCATTCGTCTTGAAGTACCGCGTTCCGAGCCAGCCCGATTCCGCTTTCTGCGATGCCCAACGTGCACTGGGGTGGATCCGTCAACACGCCTCAAAATATCACGTCGATCCGAAACGTGTCGGCATCATCGGATTCTCCGCCGGTGCCAATCTCTCGGTACGCATCTGCACGAATTACCAAACACGCTTTTATGAGGCGGTCGATGAGGCGGATTCATTCTCCTGCCGTCCTGATTTTTCCCTCATTATCTACCCCTGGCATTTGATTCAAGGAAAGGACAGCGACAAAGACCCGCCCGCCGAAATGCTGACGGATCGTTACCCTGTCGATTCCAAGACGCCGCCCGCTTTCATTCTGCAAGCGGAAGATGACGGTTGCCACGTAGAAAACAGCCTTGCCTATTTTCTGGCACTGAAAAAGGCGCGCGTCCCTGCCGAAATGCATCTCTATCCTTCTGGTGGACATGGTTACGGTATGAGGACACACAAGCAACCGACAGACGCCTGGCCTCCCCTCGCGGCGGCTTGGTTGCAGCGTATCCTGAAGAAGTAACGCAAGGCGTGAGAGAACACTATGAGCGAAGAATTGATTGAACGGAATCTAGGAACGCAGCCGATCGCGGCAATTATGGAAGCAGCGGGACTGAAGCCGCACGACCTCGTAGCAGTTGCGCCAGAACCCATGACGCACAAGATGGTCGCTCGTGCATGCAAGGGCAGACGTTTGACACCCAACGTGCAACATAAGGTACTGAAGGCACTCAACGCGGCGACCGGCAAAGAATACACCCTTTCGGACTTGTTCAACTATAGTTAGTTTTCACGATCGGATTTTCTCGTGGCGATTCTCGACTCCATCAAGGTGGCCGATGACGTACGGAAGTTACAGGCACCCCAACTTCCCGTCTTGGCTAATGAACTGCGTCAACTGATCCTTTCCACGGTCAGCCGCACCGGGGGGCATCTGGCCTCCAACCTAGGCGCGATCGAATTGACGATCTCGCTCCTCCGTGTCTTTTCCCCACCCCACGACAAAGTTCTGTGGGATGTAGGACATCAAGCTTACGCTTGGAAAATCTTGACGGGAAGGCAGGAACAATTCGCCACGCTTCGCCAGTTCCGAGGGCTCTCCGGCTTCCCGAAGCCCAGCGAATCTCCCTGCGACACGACGATTTCCGGTCATGCGGGCGTCGCGCTCTCGGCGGCAATCGGCATGGCTGTGGCACGAGACAAACTGGAATGCAACACGCCAGTCAAAGACCGTTCGCAGATCATCGCGATAGTCGGGGATGGTTGCATGACGAACGGGATTTCCCTTGAAGCGCTCAACAATCTGATCGAGTCAAAAACGAAGTTGATCGTCATCCTGAACGACAACGAGATGTCGATTTCCAAGAACGTCGGCGCACTTTCGCGTCAGTTGGGACGTATGCTGGTGAACGTCCACTACAATCGTATCAAACGCGCCGCCGAATCCGCGGGACACAAGCTACACATGACCTTCCTGCGAGGACTCTACCACCGGCTGGAACAGGCGATCAAGAGCATCTGGTTGAAAAACGCCTTCTTCGAGGAGTTCGGTTTGCGGTATGTCGGTCCCATCGACGGTCATGACTTCAAGGCATTGCAGCACGCTTTACAGTCGGCAGCCGAGTACCCGAATCCCGTTTTGATCCATGTCGCAACGGTCAAAGGAAAGGGTTTCCCCCCGGCAGAGAAAACCCCAGCCGCTTGGCACGGTGTTGGCGCTTTCGACCGAGAGTCGAACGAACCTTTGCCTCCTGCTGGAAAACCAGGGTTCTCCGAGGCGTTTGGAAAGGAACTGATCAAACTCGCGGAAGAGGACAAACGGATCATCGGAATTACCGCAGCCATGAAGGGGGGAACAGGTCTGAACTCATTTGCGGAACGTTTCCCGGATCGCTTTTACGATGTCGGCATCTGCGAGGAACACGCGACGGTCTTCGCCGCCGGTCTGGCTGCCGCCGGACTTCGTCCCTTCTTTGCCGTCTATTCCACCTTCCTCCAGCGAGCGATCGACTGCGTGATGCATGATGTCTGCATCGCAAATCTTCCGGTGGTTTTCTGCATCGACCGTGCCGGTTCGGTAGGCAGGGACGGTCCTACGCATCATGGGATGTTCGACATCGCCCTGCTGCGCCCGCTGCCTAATCTCTCCATTCTTCAGCCGAAAGATCCAGCGGAGCTGGCAGCCATGATGCGCTGGGCATTACGTCAGAACGGACCTGTCGCTATCCGTTATCCCAAAGAGACCGATGCGCAAAATGCCACACGGGAATCGATCGATGACCTTGATTTCAAGGCAGAGGTGATTTGCGAACCACAGGCTCCACTCACCGCAACAGGATGGATCTGGGCGCTAGGTACGGAAGTCGGTACTGCCCTGCGCGTCGCTGACATCCTGCGCGAGAAAGGAATCCAGACGGGTGTTGTCAATGCGCGTTTCGTGAAGCCGATCGATCACGACCTGCTGATGCGTCATGCGAAAACGTGCAAGTGGATTGTCACGATAGAAGATGGTTCGCGAAAAGGCGGATTCGGTTCAGAGGTCTGCGAAACGCTCGCCGCAACCAACTGTCGTGTCTTCCCCTTCGGTTGGCCTGACACGTTTATTCCGCAGGGATCCATCGCCGAATTGCGTAAGGAATACGGGCTGACGCCAGAGGCAATCGCACAGTCGATTCAAGAATCGCTCTGCGGAACAGGAAACGCGTGATGAACCACCGTCTCTCCTTTTGGTTGCTTGCCTCCTTCCTGTTGGGAGGATGCGGGCAACAACTCCACCAGTCGAATCGAATCCAATGGCCGACGATGGGGACCATCGCCTCGGTTCGATGCTCCACCCCCGAAGACGCGGAAGCAGCCAAACGATATTGCGAGACGATTTTCCAACGGCAAGAAACAATCTTCTCCGTCTGGGATGGTAGTAGTGAATTGTCCCAACTCAATCTCACGGCAGGTACTGGAGCTGCCACCGCATGTTCAAAAGACCTTTCCCATGTACTCGTGAAGGCAATGACGCTTTGCCAAGAGAGTGAGGGCGCGTTTAACCCGTTGATTGGACCCGCCCTTCGGATCTGGGGATTCAACGGCGCTTCCCCTGTTCATCAGCAACCGGGAAACGAGGAGATCGCGGACGCGTTACGACTTGCCGACTGGCGTCAACTCCACACAATACAATCCTCCACAAATTCCGTCTCTGTACAAATTCCGCTACAAGGCATGAAGCTGGATTTGGGGGCGATCGCCAAAGGATATGCGGTCGATCAAGCGTATGCAACATTGAAATCCGCAGGCTGTTCCAACCTTTTAATCAATCTCGGCGGCAACCTGCGCGCAATCGGCGAAAGCGGTAAGGACAACGGCGGTTGGTGGACGGGAATCCGTGACCCGTTTGGAAAACGGCAAGTCTTCGCACGATTCCTTTTGCGCGACGGTGAGGCCGTTGCCACCTCAGGGAACTACGAACGGTTCGTCACGATTCAAGGGCGACGCTACGCGCACATCATCGATGGACGTACCGGTATCCCTGTACGCGGAATGGCGGGAACGAGCGTTGTCGCTCCCAGCGCGGAACTGGCTGACGGACTATCTACAACCCTCTTTATCCTTGGAGTTGAGAAAGGAACGGAATTCCTGACCCGCTACCATCCCGAATGCCGAGCCATCTGGATTCCCGACACGGGAAAAGAAACCGACTACGCCATCGCAGGAAACTGGCAACCCAATCAGCTGGAAATACTCGACAAGCCGTAAGACAGGAAGTAGGCAATAGGGAGTAGGCAGTAGGAGAAAGATGGCTGGGCGCACTTGTCGCGACAGCTTTAAGTGCCGTATAGTGAGCAAAGTTATCGGGGAAGCGACATAAAGGACGAAAAAGACAAAAGGGACAAGTAATCGTTTTTATCTGCGCGTCATTTGTCATTCGTCACTTGTCATTCCTCGTTATTTCATTGCCGTCTCTGGCGGCCCGAAGTTATAGGCAAGCCCCGAAGGGGCGAAGGTACACAGACGGGGGCAAGCGTTGCGCAGCCCCCGAAATCAAGCAAAGGCACATTAGCACTGAAAGGGCGACAGAACGCGGCGTGGCATGACGAGTGGAGGTAGATTGTTCTGCCGCCCCTTCAGGACTTGACAGATATCGGTTGTACCGCCGGGGGTTATGCTTCGCTCACCCCCGTCTGTATAGTTGGCTTCCGTAACCATGCCATCGCAAAGCCTGTCGGTTTCGACGACGTGGGCGTCGTAGGTATGCAATCGGACACGACAGAGCGCGCCCCTCCCATTCGATTACATTCGATAGCAATCGATAACTACCGATGACATGCGACAAACGACACGCGACACGCCGCATTGGACTAGCAGGACTAGCGAGACTGTCGGTTAGGCCCCGTCCCGATTGTCCCCATTGTCCTAATCGTCTTCATCGTCCCCGCTTCTCAGCTTCCCCTCTTCTCAGCTGGCGGCTTT
>JAFYDR010000025.1 GCA_017544725.1 Kiritimatiellia bacterium | reverse complement strand
CGCTCTGCGCAGAGAACGTTCACGACTTCGGTTATGTCTTCGTGGATTCGGAGTTCGTCGGTGTCCTTGACCGCCGTCACCGCAGCGTCAAGCCTGTGATTCCGCGCGGAACCACAGGCGCGCGGCGGCGGCTCAGGATTCTGCTTGAGCCGATGGGACGCATCAACTCCTCGCAGGGAATGGAGGATCGCAAGGGCGTGAACGGACGTGTGTGCATTGGTCGCCGCGAACTTTCGGGCGGCTGGACGGCAAAGATGATGCCGATCGATCCAGATGGGGGAGAGGATGTAAAGTGTAAAATGGAAAATGTAAAATGGTTGAAGACTGCCGTGCCATCGAAAGTGCCATCCCTTTATCGCGGTGCACTTTCCATCGGCAATGAGAATCCTGCCGACACTTTTCTGGACATGTCTGGGTGGACGAAGGGAATCGCGTGGGTGAACGGACACAATCTCGGACGCTTCTGGTGCATAGGCCCTCAGCAGACGTTGTATGTGCCAGGGTGCTGGATGAAAAAAGGCGACAATGAGATCGTCATACTCGATTTCTTCGGTCCGCGCGGTGAATGCAGCGTGGATTTCCGCGATGCGCCCATCCTCGGCTTGCTGAGGCCGGAACTGGACTTCAACCGCAAAAAGCGGATGAACACGAAGTTTACAGGCGGCGCGGAAGTCGCATCGGGATCGTTTCCGTCTTCGGGCGAACCGCAGGTCGTGATGTTCGATAAACCGGTGACCGGAAATTTCTTCACGTTCCAGATCAACAGCGTCTATGACAGGAAAAATCTGGCGGCGGTCGCCGAAATGGATTTTCTTGATGCGGATGGCAACCCGCTCACGTCTCTCGACCTTTCCGTATCTGGGGTCGATTCGGAGGAAGAGGTCCGTGAAGACGGTGCAGCGGAGAACGCAATTGACGGACAGGTCGAGGCGCCATGGGTGACGTCGTCGCGGACGCTTCCGCATTGGATAGAGTTTTCGTCGGGCACCAAGGCGGCGATATTTGGTTTTCGCTATACGCCTCGCCAGTCCGGCTCCATGGGACGCGTAAAGGACTGGAGATTCTATGTGCGGTAATTGTTCCGCAAGATGCCTGCTGCTGATCGTAGCGCTTTCGCTTAACGGTTGGGCGCAGCCCGTCGAAGGCGTGAAGTACCGCGGCATCTTCATCAATGACGAGGATTGGGGACTGCGTCCTTGGGCCGTGAAGCACTTCGGCAAAAAAGAGCAGATCGGGACGAATGCCTACGTAGAGATTTTCGCCTTGATGAAGAAAAACAACCTAAACCTCATTTGGCCTGCGATGCACGAGGGTGGATACGAGTTCTCGTCGCGTTCTGAAAACTTCGACCTTGCCGCGAAGGAGGGAATCATCGTCGGCACGTCGCACTGCGAGCCAATGCTGCGGAACAACTGCTATCTGTCAAAGTCCGACAAGAAGAAGTGGAGCTGGGTGAACAACCGTGCGTTTCTTGAGGAGTACTGGCGCGAGGGGGTGAGGCGTGGAACGGGGTGCTTCTGCCGCGTAGATCGTGAAGATCGCGCAGGAGAGATATTGTGGACGATTGGCATGCG
>JAFYDR010000327.1 GCA_017544725.1 Kiritimatiellia bacterium | reverse complement strand
CCTTCTTTTCACGCTGTTGCTGCACGATCGCTGCGGGCGCACGGGAGACGAAACTCTCGTTGGAGAGTTTCGCCTCGACGCCCTTCAGGAAGCCGCGCGTCTTGACGAGTTCGCCGCGCACACGCTCGAGTTCCGCCGCTGCATCGACCTGTCCCTTCAGCGAAAGGTAGATGGTGCCTTGCTTGCAGACGGTGCAGGGCATCGCCAGATGATCGCCGCCTACCGAAATCGTGATTTCTTCTGCACGGAGTTGTTGCCGAAGCGTGTCCAATTCGAAGGTGAACCGCCGTGCGGTCTCCTCGTCCACCGTCTGAATCAGGTAGGTGACGAATTTCGACGGCGCGATGTTATAATCGGAGCGCAGGGCTCGTCCGGCAGTGATCAGTTCACGCTTGTTGTCGATGTAGGTCGCAATCTCCTGTGAGAGACCCCAAGCTTGGTTCTGTTCCGTCGTGTAGGCGACAGGCCACGGGGCAAGCATGATGCTCTCGCCGTCCGTTCCGTATCCCATCTGGTGCCAGAGTTCTTCCGTTACGAACGGCATGTACGGGTGTAACAGCTTGAGGGCACTGGAGAAAACAGCCGTCATAATCGTCAGCACCTGCTTGCGGCGGGTTTCGTCTTCGCCGTTAAGATCCTGCTTCGCGTATTCGAGATACCAGTCGCAGAACTTGTTCCAGATCAGGTCGTAGATCGCCAACGCGCCATCCTGAAGACGGTACTTCTCCAAGTAATCGTTCATTGTCGCGATGACAGACTGGAGTGTCCAGAGCACATGACGGTCGTCATCGCGCAACAACGCGGAATCGAGCGTGAAATTGCCAGCGGCAATCGCATGCGCGTCGATAATGCCCGGATTTTTCTCCAAGTTCATCTGCATGAAGCGAGCCGCGTTCCAGATCTTGGTCGCGAAGTTGCGTCCAATCTCGAACTTCTCCTTGCTCACCTTGCTGTCGCAGTCAAGCGATGTGATCAACGCGAGCGAGAAGCGCAATGCGTCCGCGCTGTAGGATTCGATCAGTTCCAGCGGATCGAGCGAGTTCCCTTTCGACTTCGACATCTTCGAGCCATCCGCCGCACGCACGATGCCGTGGATGACAATCTTGCGGAACGGCGGTTGCCCCATGAAGTGGTAACCAGCCATGACCATGCGTGCGACCCAAAAGAAAATGATGTCCTGCGCGGTCACCAAATCACAGGTCGGGTAGTAGAACTTCAAGTCGTCGGTCTGTTCCGGCCAGCCGAGGGTCGAGAACGGCCAGAGCCAAGAGGAGAACCAAGTGTCCAGCACGTCTTCGTCCTGACAGATGTCCTCCATCGTGAGCGCGGCGTTGCCGGTTTTCTCGCGCATCGCCGCGAGTGCGGCCTCCGGCGTCTCCTCCACCACAAAGATGGGTTCTTCGACCTTCGCCTCGATCTCCGCCTTGAGGTAGTAGGCGGGAATTCGATGTCCCCACCACAACTGACGGGAGATGCACCAGTCCTGAATGTTCTCCATCCAGTTGAAATAGACGTTCTCCCAGCGTTTTGGCACGAACTGGATCTCGCCCGTACGGACGGCGGCGATTGCCGGCTCGGCGAGCGGCTTCATCTTCACAAACCACTGTTTCGACAGACGCGACTCCACAATCGTGTTGCAGCGATAGCAATGCCCCACCTGATTGTCGTAGTCCTCGATGTGGTCGAGAAAACCGCCAGCCTCCAAGTCTTTGACAATCTCTTTTCGGCAGACGAAGCGATCCATACCGACATACCGACCAGACTCCGCGTTCATCGTCCCATCCCCGTTCATCACGTTGACGATCGGCAGGTCGTGCCGTTTTCCGACGAGGAAGTCATTCGGATCATGCGCAGGCGTGATCTTCACGATACCGGTACCGAACTCCTTTTCCACGTAATCATCTTCGACCACCGGGATTTCGCGTCCCGTGAGCGGAAGGATTACCGTCTTGCCCCGAAGGTGAGCGTACCGTTCGTCCTTCGGATTGACCGCTACAGCCGTGTCACCCGGAAGCGTTTCCGGGCGTGTCGTGGCGACCATGACGTAGTCGTGGTAGGGCTCGCCGGAGGCACCTTTGTCGGAACCGACAACCGGGTAACGGATATACCAAAGATGACCGTGGTTCTCTTCGTGTTCCACCTCATCGTTCGCCAGCGCCGTCTGGTGATGTGTACACCAGTTCACGATGTACGGTCCCTTGTAGATCAACCCCTCTTTGTACAACTGCACGAACACCTTCGTGACAGCCTTGGAACATCCGGCGTCGAAGGTAAACCGTTCGCGACGCCAGTCGGTGCTGTTACCGAGCTTACGCTGCTGGTGGACGATTGTGCCTCCATATTTTTCTTTCCACTGCCACACGCGCTCTAGGAATTTCTCGCGGCCGAGATCCTGACGGCGCAGATGCTCCTTGTCGAGGGCCTTTTCAACCACGCTTTGCGTGGCGATACCGGCATGGTCAGTACCCGGTAGCCACAACACGTTCCGTCCCTGCATCCGGTGCCAGCGAGTCAGGATGTCCTGAATCGTCTCGTTCAGTGCGTGCCCCATGTGCAGGATACCCGTCACGTTCGGGGGCGGGATAACAATACTGTACGGCTCACCGCCGTCTTTCGGTTCCGCATGAAAACATCCGTGGCTTTCCCACCACGCATACCATTTCTCTTCGACCGCTTTCGGATCGTAATGCTTGTCCATCATAATCAACTTCCTAATTGAAAAAACGGGAAAGAGTTTATCGTTTCCCAGTAAAAAAGACAATCTCCAATTTTGAGAGAAGTGTTTCTGCAAAAATCTGAAATACAGCATTGACAGGGTAACAGATTTTCGCTATACTAGCTTCTCTTTTGTGGCGGGATAGCTCAGTTGGTAGAGCATCGGAATCATAATCCGCGGGTCGGGGGTCCGAGTCCCTCTCCCGCCACCAGCTTTCAACGGCGCAAATCCAATAAAATCAATGGTTTGCGCCGTTTTTTGTATCTAAATTTCGGTTTTGCTATTTCGGCTATTTTCTGCCACTTTCCGCCTACGGTAATCCCCCATTAGCCACCAAATTCACACCCAATAAAATTAAGGGGGGGACGTCCAAACGCAAGCCGTGCAGTATAGATGCAAGTACTCCGTCCTCGCCACACACAGGAATGTTCATCGGAATAACTTTCGACAAACTCAAAGGGATTAAACGCGACGGAGCGCATCCCTCCCAGTTTACGACATCGCGAAAAGAAATCCCGACCTGGACACAAAGCCTCATCACGGAAAACCGCTAGGACCATTCCAAGCCGGGACGCTGGGCAGTAAAGCACAATCCGGTGGGGATGTCAACGGCAGATTTTCCGTAGTCACCCCGTCCGCGTCCCGCTTCTCCGGAAACACCCGTTCCACGCAGGGGTACTGGAAAAGCGACTCCGACACGCTACAGACCTACTACCGCTCCAACGCGGACACCTTCGCGGAGGCCCTGCGCATGGTCGCGGAGAACCCGCACATCGCAGGCCAGCTCCTCCGCAGGGAGAAAGACCACGACGCGAAAAGCATCTTCCTCACGCCGCCCGAACACCTCGCGTAAGAACTCTGTGGAATACTTGACGGGTAGGCATTCAATATGATAAACTTACAACGTTGTAGAGATACGAGCTCAATGCAACTCAATTGCTTGTTTGCGGACGGGTTGAAGTGTAGCATATTATGAAGATCGTTAGTTGGCGAGACACTGTGGAGAGTTAGGATTCAGAAGACATGGCACAACTTGAACACATTGAGGCGATAGAGAAGCGGCTTTGGAGCGCGGCGGATACGCTGCGGGCGAACTCCAATTTCGCCGCGAACGAATTCTTCATGCCCGTGATGGGGCTTATCTTCCTGCGCCATGCCTACAGCCGTTATCTTGCGGTGAAGGACGAAGTGGTCAAGTCGTTGCCGTCGCGTGGAGGCAAGACGCGCGAGCCGACGAAGGAGGACTTCTCCGCGAAGGGCGCCGTGTTCCTCCGTCCGGAGGCGCAGTTCGACTATCTTGTTTCGCTGCCGGATTCCGCCAACCGCGCCGAGGCCATTATCGGCGCGATGGAGTCCATCGAGGCGGATTACGAGTCGCTGAAGGGCGTTCTGCCGAAGGAGGAATACAACGAGCTGGACAACGAGATTCTCGGGCAGCTCCTGCGCAAGCTGAACCCCGAAGAACTGAAGAAGATGTCGGGCGACGTGTTCGGGCGCATCTACGAATACTTCCTTACGCAGTTCGCCGGTACCAAGGCGCACGACGGCGGCGAGTTCTTCACGCCTGTTTCGCTCGTCTCGTTCATCGCCAAGGTGCTTGAGACCGATTCCGGCATCGTGCTTGATCCGGCCTGCGGGTCGGGTGGCATGTTCGTGCAGTCCGCCCGCGTCGTCGAACGCCAGAACGGGAACCCCACGGAGAAGCTGACGTTCTTCGGAATGGAGAAGAACGCGACGACGATCCGTCTGGCGAAGATGAACCTGGCCGTCCACGGTCTGGAAGGCGACATCAAGAAGGCAATCACCTATTACGAAGACCCGCACGAGCTGATCGGCAAGGCCGATTTCGTGATGGCGAATCCGCCGTTCAACGTGGACGAGATCGACGCGGACAAGATCAAGAACGATCCCCGGCTCCCGTTCGGACTTCCGAGCGTGAACGACAAGGGCAAGGTCTCGAACGGCAACTATGTCTGGATTAGCTACTTCTACAGCTATCTGAACGAGCATGGCCGTGCCGGATTCGTGATGGCGGCGGGCGCGGAATCGGCGGGACGCGGCGACGCGCTCGTCCGGCAGAAGCTGGTCGAGACGGGCGATGTCGATGTGATGGTCT
>JAFYDR010000326.1 GCA_017544725.1 Kiritimatiellia bacterium | reverse complement strand
TTCCGCTGTTCCTTTCACAATCCCTTTCTCCTTCATCACCTCGTAGGTCGGCTTGAAGGTAGCGGGCAGGATTTTTGCGGTCATGTCAGCACGCCAACGGTCATCCACCGTAGTCTTACAACCGACCGCACCAAACATCAAAACACCCAGACAAACAAGCAGTACAACATTCTTCATCATAATCAATCCTCCACTCTCCTTTGTTGAAACCAGTCAGCGGGGAGAGTCCCCCGTCAACCGGAAAAAAGTACGCTTTTTACCTTGAAAAATCAAGCCAAAACGGCAGAAGGGAAGTGAGGCGTGGTAGATTGTTCTGCCGCCCCTTCAGGGCTTACCGCAAGACAGCACGGTTTCCGTACGCCACCTTGCCAGTACATTTGGGTGAACCTGTTGTAAAACCTACTTGTCTGTCCCACGCAAAGTCCGCTAAGTCCGCAATGAGATACGGCAGAACTTTGCGTACTTCGCGCACTTGGCGTGAGAACTATTCGGAGGCAATTACCTTTAGTTTTATGACAATTGTGATAGTTGTGAAAATTTTAGATTTGTGAACACGGATGTGCCCATCAAAAGGGGGCGCATCTGTGTAATTCCCCCATCTCATATGCACGAGAGGATTTTAGAAACAACAAGAACAACTTCAAGGCGACATCTGAAAGAGGTACGCAGACCAACCGGTCCGCGCATCACCTCTCCTTTGCCTATAACTTCGCTACGCGAAGCAGTGACGAATGACGAGTGACGAGATGCGGTTTACAAGAGGTAATTGTCCCTGAATATAGGTGGGACGCGGGCGAGTTAGCCCGCGTTCTAAAGACAAGTTGTTCTTTAAGTTGTTTCTGCTGTTTTGATTTTGAAGGCGACGGTGAAATACACAGATGCGCTCAAAAAGAATCGCCCTTCTTCCGTCTTGTTTTTCTTTCCATTTTTCGATATGATACACGCATTACGGAATCGGTAGAAGGAAAACAATCGGATGTCGAGCGCAAAGAGTGTTTACACAACCCAGCTGTTGAAAAGCACGGGGTTGATGAATGATCTGCAGATACAGGAGGTGATCCACGCGGACAACTCCGATGGAACGGGGATTTGCGGAGCCGTCCTGCGTCTCGGAATCGCGCGCGAGGATGAGTTTTTGAAAAAGCTCGGCGAGGTCATTGGATATGACTATGTGGATCTCGCAGCGGAGCAGCCCACGAAGGAGGCGCTGGTCAAACTCTCCGCACGTGCCGCAAATCAATTCTGTACCTTGCCGCTCTCCATCACCAAGTCGGGTGCGTTGCGCGTTGTGGTTTGCGACCCGCTCAACATCGGAATGCTCGATGGTATCAAGCTTGCGGCAGGATGTCCGCTGGAAATTACGCTGAACCCGCGTGCGGAAATCGAGAAGGCGATTCGTAAGTACTATGGTGTCGGCGCGGATGCGATCGACGCGATGATCGATGACGGGCGGTTCGCGATGGACGATGACCTTGCGTCCATCTCGAAGATTGATGTGAACGCGGAGGGCGCGGAGGCGTCCATCGTGAAGTTCGTGAACCAGATTATCGCGGAAGCGGATCGGCAGGGGGCAACGGATATTCATGTCGAGCCGATGGAAGACGAGTTGCGTATCCGCTACCGAATTGACGGAATGCTGCATAAAGTGGATGTTCCCCCGCAACTGAACAAACTCAAGGCGGCAATCATCTCGCGTATCAAGGTCATGGCACAACTGGATATCGCGGAGAAGCGTCTGCCTATGGACGGTCGTATCGGTGTGCGCATCAACGGCGAGGACATCGATATCCGTGTTTCTACCATGCCGACGGCGTGGGGCGAATCCATCTCCCTGCGTCTGCTCGCTAAGTCCGGAAACTTCGTCAAGTTGCAGGATTTGGGATTCAACGAGTTCGACTACAACAACGTGGTCAAGCTGATCAACCGCCCGAACGGAATCTTTCTGGTGACGGGACCGACGGGTTCCGGTAAATCAACCTCGCTCTACGCCTTCCTGCACGAGATCAACCGGATGCAGGTGCGAATCCTGACGGCGGAAGACCCGATCGAATACGAGATGAAGGGAATCAATCAGGTGCTGGTGCGCGCGGACATCGGACTGACCTTCGCCCGTGCGCTCCGCGCCTTCCTGCGTCAAGACCCGGACATCATCATGGTCGGGGAAATCCGTGACGGCGAAACTGCCGACATCGCGATCAACGCCTCGCTCACGGGACACATGGTGTTCTCCACATTGCACACGAACGACTCCGCCGGCGCCTTCGCGCGTCTGCTCGATATGGGATGCGAGCCGTTCCTCGTCGCCTCTGCCGTCGCGGGCGTGATGGCGCAACGCCTCGTCCGTCGCCTTTGTCCCGTCTGCAAGAAGGAAGTACCGCTTGACGAGAAGATGTATGACCTTTCCTACCCGCCCGCCGCGCATACCGTCTGGCAGGCGACTGGATGCGAGAAGTGCAACATGACGGGCTACAAGGGACGGCGCGGACTCTTCGAGTTGCTGGTGGTGACCGAGGACGTCGCCTCCGCCGTAATCGCACGCAAGTCCTCGCAGGAGATTCGTGAAATCGCCCTCACACATGGCATGAAACTGTTGCGCGAGGACGGCTGGGCAAAGGCGTTCAAGGGACTGACCTCTGTCGAAGAGGTCATGCGCGTGACGGAAGAGGCGCAGGGGTGATCGGAACGGGCGAGGAGGAGTTGACGGAGTGAAACTGGACTGGGTGATTCGGAACGGGACGGTGATCGACGGAACGAAGGGTACTGCCCGCCATGCGGATGTCGGCATCGCCGACGATCGAATTGTTGCGGTCGGTGATCTCTCCGCAGTGCAGGCTTCGCACGAGGTGGATGCCTCCGGACTGTTGGTGACACCCGGATTCGTGGATGTCCATTCGCACTCCGATACCTATCTGTTGCTAGAACCGGACGCGCCGAGCAAGCTCGCCTCCGGCGTAACGACCGAAATCAACGGCCAGTGCGGCGGTTCCGCCGTGCCGCGTTTTGGTGTGGCGCGTCTCGCTTCCGATTGGGCGTCGCAGACCTACCCTGTGTTACACGACGGGGAACTGCGCAAGGCGGAAACTCCTGGCGCGACGTGGACAACGGTTGCATCCTACCGCGCACTCTACGATGCCGTACGCCCCGCGATCAACGAGATTCTTTTCATCGGACACAACACGCTACGCGCCGGTGTAATGGGATACGAACCGCGTGAGGCGACACCCGACGATCTCGCCCGCCTTTGCCGCAATCTTGAAGAGGCGCTGGACGAAGGCGGTTGGGGACTTTCTACCGGGTTGCTCTACCAGCCCGGCAAGTATTCGACGGAGGCGGAGGTGACCGCACTTGCCGATGTCGCGGCGAGAAAAAACAGGATGTACGCCACGCATATGCGGAGCGAGAGTGTCCGCATTTTGGAGGCTGTCGATGAAGTGTTGCGCCTCGCCCGCGCGACAGGAATTCAGGTGGAGATCTCGCACCTCAAAACATCGGGGCGCAAAAACTGGGGCAAGATCGATGCGCTGTTGGACAAACTCAACGCTGCGCGTGACGAAGGTATCACACTCTACTCTGACCGCTACCCCTATGTGGCGGCGGGAACCGAACTGGATGTCGTTTTCCCCGACTGGGCGGGTGCGGGCGGACGCGATCCGGAGTTGGCGCGACTGGCGGATCCCGCCACGCGGCGGCAGATCATCGAGGAGCTGAACGCCTCCGACCGCGACTGGTCCGCCTGTCGTATCGGCGGTGCATGGAGCGATCTCACGCGTCGATTCTGCGGCTGGACGCTAGCAGATGCGGCGGCGGAACTGAAGTTGACGCCGGGCGAGACGGTCTGCGATTTTGTAGAGGCTGACTTGACGCGCACGGGTGCATTCTTCTTCGGGATGTGCGAGGAGAATCTCCATCGCATCTATGAGCAACCGTGGATTATGCCTGGCAGCGACGCTTCTGTCCGCGCACCATGGGGTGTCCTGGGTGCCGATTTCCCGCATCCCCGCGCCTACGGTACGATGCCGCGCTTCTTCCGTCTGCTCACAGGACGGGAAGAGGGCTTCGCGGCAATCTGTTCCCGCGAAGAGGCAGTGTATCGGATGACAGGTCTGCCAGCGAAGGTATTCGGGATCAAAAGACGTGGCGTGATCTGCGAGGGAAACTACGCGGACCTCGCCGTTTGGAACGAAGACGAATTTCGCGATATCGCCACCTACACCGAACCGCACCAGTTCAGTCGAGGCGTCTCCGCCGTCTTCGTGAACGGTGCACTCTCCTACCACAATGGAACCTTTACCGGTAATCGTCGTGGCCGTTTCCTCGCCCCGTGATGCCCACGGCGGCAACGTCCGCCTTGGGAGGGAGCGCCGCTTGTCGCGATCGCTTGGTGTTGTTCCTGTTGTTTCCAAAATCCTCTCGTTCGCATGAGATGGGTGAATTACGCAGATACGCACCCATGCGCTCACGTCTTTGCGCATTCAGCTTTTCTTCATGTAACCGTTTTGCTAAACTACGTCTGTTCAAGAAAGGAATCACGTCTTATGTTGAAAGGTATCTCCCCTCTGATTTCACCCGATCTGCTCGCCGCTCTCTCACGCATGGGGCATGGCGATGAACTGGTTCTTGCAGATGCGCATTTCCCTGCAGAAACAGTCGGCACCCGTCTCGTATTGCGTGCCGACGGAATTGATGCGTCCAGTCTGCTTGATGCAATCCTCCCTCTCTTTGAGTTGGACGCTTACGTAGAAGCTCCGGTCTTGACGATGGAAGCCGTCCCCGGAGACACGTTAGATCCAGCCGTTGAGGCTTCGTACCGCGCAGCCTTAGACCGCCATGACTGTGGCTGGACGAAGATGGCGCGACTGGAACGCTTCGCGTTTTACGAACGTGCCAAATCCGCCTTCCTCATCGTGGTGACTGGCGAGACACGAAAGTACGGCAACATCCTTCTCAAGAAAGGCGTCACACCCTGAACACCTTAAAATGAAATGATTAAATCACAGTCTTCGACTGCTTTCAATCGGGCTTCGCCCTTTAAATGGAACGCGGTGGCGATTTAACCTTTTAACCATTTCATTTGTCACGTAGGGGCGAAGCCCCACTTAATTCTTCTCCGCCTCTCCGCTTTCCTGCTTTTCGGCTGGCGGTGGTGCCTCTTCGGGCTGCGTATGTTCAACGACGGCATTCGTTTTCAGCTCGTTGAGTTGTTTTTCCAGTGCCGCATCTTGCTTCGTTTTCATCAACCCTTTACGGATTGTCGGATAGACAACAGTAAAGGGAAGGATTCCCAAGTCATTTTTCCTTTCGAAGCGGAAGAGGTCGATCGTGTTCTCGCTCGTGATGATCGGCTCACTGATCTGCTGGGGTTCCGTACATTTGAGCAGAACCGTTTCGATTTCTGGATCCAGCATACCTTTCTTGAACAGGGGGTATTCCCCGTTGTCTTTCTCCACTGTGATGGAATAACGCTCGATGGCGTACCACCAGCTATCGTCCGGATTCTGCGAAGTCACAATTTTCGTTCTTAGATTCAACAAATCCACCACCGCTTCCGCCTGCGATGTGTAATCGTTCAGCGCGAAACAAATGTGCGTGAAGTGATAGACCTCGCCCGTTGCGTAAACGTCCTTATGCGCCTCGTAATATGCTTTGCACTCCTCTTCAGTGGGGTGGGGAACGCGGCTGTCGAGAAACTTCATGAACCTGACGAGATAGTAGTCTTGGATCGCGATCTGACGCAATTCTTCCTCGAAGGGGGTAACCTCATCGGTCGGCAGATAAAGTCTAGACTTCAACTGGGAGAGCCGGGATTTGATCGCGTGTTCCTTGGGAGGCGGAATGACCGTTCTCGCTTTTTGCTGGAAGACAGTGTCCTCGATGATCCGATCCTCGCAAAATTGTTTTCTACCCTCGTCAGTTTCCTCAATACCTTTGCTTTTGCAGTATTCGGCGTAGGCAGCACGATCACGCTCGGAATTGTAACGCTCTTCCAGAACGTTGTCGGAAATTACTTCGCCATTGATGATCAGTCCCATGTGAACCCCTTTCTCGTTGTTGAACTTCCTGATTAAATGGTTGTGCCCGTCGCGAATGCGTAAGCGTTGCGGAACATGCGCATCCACGGTCCCGCTTCGTTCTCGAAGAGTCCATCCGGACGGTAGGAGAGCTGGACGCTGCGGAAGCAACGCTCCGGATGCGGCATCATGATGGTGGCGCGTCCGTCCTCGGAGGTGAAGCCCGTGAAGCCTCCCGCCGATCCGTTGGGATTCCACGGATACCGCTCCGTAGCCTCTCCCTTTCCATCCACGTAACGCAACGCCTTGACCGCCTTCGCAGCGTCTCCAGTGTGTGCGAAATTCGCATAGCCCTCGCCGTGTGCGACGGCAATCGGTACACGCGATCCCGCCATGCCGCGCAGGAGGATCGACGGGGAATCCAGCACCTCGACCGTCACGTAACGTCCCTCGAACTGCTCGGAGACATTGCGTGTGAAGGCGGGCCAGTTCTGTGCCCCGGGAATGATGTCCTTCAGTTGCGAGACCATCTGGCAGCCGTTGCAGACTCCGAGTGTAAAGGTATCGGACCGTTCGAAGTAACGGCGGAACTCGTCCAGCAACTTGTCGTTGTACAGGATACTACGCGCCCAGCCGGAACCCGCACCGAGCACGTCCCCGTAGGAGAAGCCACCGCAGGCAACCAGTCCACGGAAATCATCGAGCTTGACTCGTCCCGTCTGAAGATCGGTCATGTGAACATCGATGGCGTCAAATCCGGCAAGCGTGAAGGCTCCCGCCATTTCAACCTGTCCGTTGATGCCCTGTTCGCGTAAAATCGCGATACGCGGTTTTGCGGATGGTGCTGTCTGGATGTTCGGCAAGGCATCGGGATCGTAGGTGAGCTGGAAGCTCATGCCGGGGTCGTCCTCGTTCGCCGCGTTCCCGTACTCTTCCGCCGCACACTTCGGGTTATCACGCAACGCTTGCATCCGATAGGTCAATTCCGACCAAACGCAACGCAACCAAGTGATATCCGTGTCCAGCAGACGGTGCTGCAGATTCTGTCCGTCCTTCATATAGACGGCGACCGTGCGTGTATCGGTCGGCTCGCCAATCTTGCGTATGTCTTGGTCGGAGGCAAAGTGGTGTTTCGCAAAAATCGCCTGAACGGTTTCCAGATGCTCGTCCGCGACCTGTAGTACGGCGGCAGGTTCCTCGCTGAAGAACGCGGCCAACTCCTGTTCCGGTTCGCCAGCCTGTCCGGGGAGGAAGGCGGTGAAACCGCGTCCGCCCGCAATCGCCATCTCGGCCAGCGTAGCGATCACGCCGCCGTCGGAGACATCGTGATATGCCAGCAGCAGACGCTTCTCGACCAACTCCTGCATCGCCGTGAAGAAATCCTTGAGGCGTATCGGATCTTGGAGATCCGCTGCCCGGTCGCCAACCTGATTCTGCGTCTGCGCCCAAGCGGAGGCACCCAACGCGGGAATGTCGGGCTTTACGGATGGCTCATGCGGCACGAGCGAAACGAGCAGCAAGACACTGCCGCCGGGCTTCAAGTCGGGCGTGACCGTTTTGCGCACATCACGTACAGGTGCGAACGCGCTGATCACGAGGCTTAACGGCGCGACCTGCTTGTGGTCGGCACCTTGCGAATCCTTCCACACGGTACGCATGGAAAGCGAGTCTTTCCCGACCGGGATCGAAATACCCAGCGCAGGACAGAACTTCATGCCGATGGCCTCTACCGTACGGAAGAGGCGTGCGTCTTCGCCCGCTTCGCCCGCTGCCGCCATCCAGTTGGCGGAGAGCTTGATGTTACCGATGTCGCCGATATCAACGGACGCGATGTTCATCAACGCTTCCGTCACCGCCATGCGGCCGGATGCAGGACCGTCGATCAGCGCGATGACGGGCCGTTCGCCCGTGGACATCGCTTCGCCCGTGTAGTGCACGAGATCGGTCATCGTGACAGCATTGTCCGCTACGGGCAACTGGTACTTGCCGACCATCTGGTCGCGGTGGACGAGTCCTGTAATCGTGCGGTCCGTGATGGTCACGAGGAAGGTCTTGTTCGCGACGGAAGGTAAGTGCAAGACATTGCGCACCTCGTTCTGCATATCCACTTGGGCGGGGAAAACAAGCGGAGCGGGTTTTGTGTTGTCGGTCTGCACATCGCGTACCATGCGCGGAGGTTTGCCGAGCAAGATACCGATATCCATGTCGATCGGCTTATCCTGGAAATGGCTGTCGGTCAGGACAAGCCGTCCGTCGTCGCGCGCCTCGCCAATGAAGGCAACGGGGCAACGTTCGCGTTCGCAGAGCTTCTCGAAGTCGGCGCGGTCTTCCGGGCGAATCGCCAGCACGTACCGCTCCTGCGCCTCGCAGCACCAGATTTCCATCGGGTTCATCGACGGCTCTTCGTTGTGTACCTTCCGCAACTCGAAGGTCGCGCCTGTCGCCTCGATCAGTTCCGGGCAACCGTTGGAGAGACCGCCCGCACCGAGATCGTGGATGGAGAGAATCGGGTTCTTCTCGCCGCGCGCAACGCACGCGTCAATCACCTCTTGGCAACGACGCTGTACCTCGGCGTTGCCGCGCTGCACGGAGTTGAAATCCAGTTCTTCGTCATTTGTTCCGATGACGAGGGAGGATGCGGAACCGCCGCCGAGACCGATTCGCATGGCGGGACCGCCGATCTGCACAATCAATGCCTTGGGCGGCACGTCCTGCTTGTGAACGAATTGCCGCCTGATATTTCCCATGCCGCCAGCCAGCATAATCGGCTTGTGGTAACCACGTTCACGACCGTTCACCAGTTCCTGATACGTCCGGAAAAATCCGCAGAGCTGCGGACGCCCGAACTCGTTGCCGAAGGAGGCGCCACCGATGGGACCTTCCATCATCACGGAAAGCGAGGGCGAGAGGCGACGCGGGAACTCCGCGTATTCCTTCTCCCACGGCATCGGGAAGTCGGGAACCTGAAGGTTGGATACCATGAATCCACAGATACCTGCCTTTGTCTTCGATCCCGTTCCCGTGGCGGCCTCGTCGCGAATCTCGCCGCCAACGCCGGTGGCCGCGCCGGGATAGGGCGAGATGGCGGTCGGATGGTTATGCGTCTCCACCTTCATCAGCATATCGATCCGATCCGGCTCGAAACGGTACGTGTGCGTCTCGCCATCGACGAAGAAACGATCCGCATCAAACCCTTCCAGCACACCGGAGTTGTCCTTGTAGGCAACCAACGTTCCCTGCGGGTGGAGCTTATGCGTGTTCTTGATCATGCCGAACAGCGTACGATCCATCTTCTGCCCATCGATAATCCATTCCGCATTGAAAATCTTGTGTCGGCAATGCTCCGAGTTCACCTGCCCGAACATCACCAGTTCCGTGTCCGTCGGATTGCGTCCTGCCGCCGTATAACTACGGAAGAGGTAGTCAATCTCCTCCTCGTTCAAGGCAAGCCCCATCGAGACGTTGGCCTCCTGTAACGCCTCCAGTCCACGTCCCAACACGTCAAACACGCGTCCCGGACGAGGCGGCTGCTGGTCGAAGAAATCGGCAAGGTCAGTATAGACCCCTTCGGTCATGCGGTCGTGAAGGACACAGAAACCCGGCTGCAACTCCTGCACGGTGAGCGCCCTGATTTCAGCGTTCCCAGAAAGGGCGGCACGGATGCGGAACTGGACGCCGCGCTCCACGCGGAGGATGTCATCCAGTCCGCAATTACGGAAAATATCGGTCGCCTTGGAAGACCAAGGGGAGATCGTCCCCTTCCGGGGCGTGACGAAGAACCCGCCGTCGCCGACTGGTTCCGTGGTCGCGCCCAACAGGGAACGCGCCTTCTGCAATTCGGCGGAATCGTCTGTCAGGGTCGCTTCCGGACGAACGGAGAGCAGATAGACGAAACGGGCGTCGATCTCGGGATCGGAAAGTCCGGGAATCCGGCGACGAATCTGCTCAGCAAGTGCGTCGAGACGGAACGGGGAGAAAGCGGGAAGACCCGCGAGGAGTTTCAACGAGGATTTCATATCAGAGTGCTCCTTCATCAACATGGCTCAAAATGGCTCGAATTACATCGTCTCGGGACTGGGCACCGAGAAGCATGGTACGGACATCGGGTTCCTGGAGACTACGGCTCAACTGCGCGAGGAACTCAATGTGGCTACAGGCTTTACTGAAGGGAATCAGCATGAGGAAAAAGAGCCGAGTCGGTTGACCATCCGGTGCACCGAATTCGATTCCCCGCTGATGAACCCCGATGATGCAGACGATGTCTTCCACGGAATCCGTTTTCGTGTGAGGGAGGGCGATACCGTCCGGCATCGCGGTAGAAGCGCTCATTTCGCGCTTCAAGACGGCACGGATTGCCTTGGGGGCGAGTTCCTGGCTGATCAACCCCTGCGACGCAGCTGATTCTACCATTTGGGAAATAATCTCGGTTCCATCGTTTCCCGTTAGCCCCAGACAAACATGGCACTTGTGAATCACATCATCGAATATCGACATACAGATTTCCGTTCCAAAAGACAAAACCATCATACCATTTTCCCGCCGACAATCCAAGCGTCAAAAAGTCCTTGCCTATAACTTCGCCGGGCGGCAAAGCCGCCAGCTGAGAAGTGGGGAAGCTGAGAGGCTGAGAAGTAAGCCACCTCCGGTGGCAATGAAAAATGACGAGTGACGAATGACGAGTGACGAGATGTGGTGGTTTTCCAAGAGCTTGTTGCAAAACCTACTTGTCCGTTCCACGCTAAGTCCACAAAGTAATTCTAAAAGCGGAACTTCGTGTACTTTGTGAACTTTGCGTGAGATATATTCGGAGGGCAATTGCCTCGAAAGTTATCCCCATGAACGTTCCCGCGCACGGCACGGGCGGGGTGCTTGCCGATAACTTCGCTTCGCAAAGTAGTGACAGGCGGCGAAGCCGCCCAGCGGGATAAGCGTGTTAAGCTGAAAAGTGGAGATGGTGGGGACAGTCGGGACGGGTGTTTAGCCACCATTCTCGCCAGTCCAACCCGACATGTCGCGTGTCGTTTTTCGCTTCGGGCTAAGTCACTTCGGGGCGAAGCCCCCACTTCGAGCCAAGGGCTCACTTAGGGCGACCGCCACTTAATTTTATCTCGTCGTTTTCCAAGAGCCTGTTGTAAAACCTACTTGTTGATCCCATGCAAAGTTAGCAAAGTCCGCAACGCAGTTCTAAAAGCAGAACTTCACGTACTTTGAGAACTTGGCGTGAGAACTATTCGGGGTGCAATTACCTCGGGTGATGGATTCATTAGTGGCGCAATGCGCTGCTCTTACCGCGCAGGGAAAGGAAGGGCATGAGGCTTCCTTTTTCGTCCGTCGGCACGGCGACAACAGGAACGCGATCCCAATGTACTGGAAAGACGCGCTTGGGTTCCGGTGCGATATAGCTTCGGGGTTGGCGCGAGAGGAAGACCCAAATCGCGGAGGAGATGAGTCTGGAAGAGGCGTCTGCCGCCGTCACGATTCCGTAGGGGTACAACCCCAATTCTTTCGCAACCGATTTGCAGAGCGGCAACAGGTTGATGTGCCAGTTACTGACGTGTACGGCAAGAATGCCATCGGGCTCCAGTCGGTTGAGGTAGAGCTGAAAGGCTTCTTTCGTAGCAAGGTGGTACGGGATCGCATCGCCGCTGTAGGCATCGATGTAGAGCACATCGTAGAGCGGCGAACCATCCAATTGTTCGCGCGTAAGCATCCGACGCGCGTCTCCTGGCACGAGGTCGATCAGGCACTCCGCATCGTGAAGAAAGGAGAAGTATTCGATGTTCTTTGCGACATCGATGACTTGCGGATTCAGTTCGTAGAAACGGTAGAGATCGTTCTTGCGTCCATACACCGCCATTATGCCCGCACCGAGTCCGACTACACCGACCTTCATCGGCTTGTCATTCCGATATTTTTCGTGGGAGAGCAGAGCAATTCCCGCGCTGAACGGCATATAGTACGCCAACGGATCGGCGCGGTGCGCATCGTGTCGAATTTGGATTCCGTGCGTCGTTTGACCGTCCCACATGTATGAGACGAACATCGGTGCACGGTCGATCTGTTCCAGTGTTTTCGTGACGCGGATACTGCCGTAGAAGTTGCGCTTGCTGTAGAGTTCAATCGCAGTGGAACGATGCGACATCCAGATCGAACAAGCGACGGCGGCAGCTCCAAAGAGCAAGGCGGGGAGTGGACGCGGAACGGGGAGTGCGCGTTCCCCTGCAAAGAAAAGGCGATGTCCGCAACAGGCGGCAATTGCAACCAACACCAACGGGTACTCCCATACCTTCGTGAACAACAGCGGCGAAGCAAACGTCGCAAGCAGTCCACCCACCGCACCACCAATCGCCGTGCAGAGATAGAAGCGCGACAGGAACACGGGGGCCGGACGCGTTTCGTACAACCAGCGTATGAGCGAGGCACCTCCGAAAAAGAGAACGGCTCCAGCCGCGACCGCATTCGGGAGGAAGGAACCCGTACCCCATTCGCGCCGCGCCGAAAAGGCGGCAAGAATCGCAAACAGTGCCAGCAGGTTCCACACGCGGGGCAGGAAACCGCCGACCTTAGAGAATCCGACCATGTACCCCAACAGGAAGAGGGCAAGCATAGAGACCCAAACCAACGGAAGTGGCGTGACATCGATGAACAGATGCGTCACAACCGCGTTGAGCAAGAAGGAGAAGAGTCCCGGAAGCCAGAACCAGAGCGGATGGAAACGAGTTGTCGTCCCCTCACCAAGATGTTGCGTCTCGTCCTCAACCAGTGTTAGCGACACCAGTTCTCCGGTTGCGGGATGAAGGGTTGCCAGACGACAAACCAGCACCGCGTAAACCAATACGGCGACGGCGAAAGCCCACCACTGGACCGTGAGCGAGAAATAGGGTTCCAGCAAGAAGGGATAGATGAGGAGTGCGAGAAATGATCCGGCGTTCGAGAGGGCGTAGAGACGATAGACGGAACGGTCGCGTTGCGGTAGGATCGCGTTCGCCGTCGCTTGCACCAGCGTACTTCCAGCGGAGAGCAACACGTAAGGAATGCCGATCAGCGCAACCACGCAACCGAGTGCCTCCAACCACGGGAATGCGGTGTTGCCGCAAGATGCGAGTACGACATGACGAAAGGCTGCAAAGAGGAAAAGCCAAAGGGATGTCACGAAGAGAAGTCCGGCATGGATTTTCAAATGCGGTTTCACTCCGCCGCGAGCCAACGCATGAGCATACAGATAACCGCCAACTAGCAGTGTCTGGTACACCGCAAGGCAAACGCCCCATACCGCCGCGCTACCGCCAAAGAACGGCAGAATGGTTCTACCGACCAGCGGCTGGACGAGAAAGAGAAGGAACGAACCGAGAAAAATCGTGACGGGAATGATCATGTGCGTTCCCCTGTTGCGAGATCCACAATGCCGCGCGGGGATTCGCTTAAACAACGGAGTCCGTTTGGCGTCACCACGTACGTGTCTTCCACGCCGACTGCGCCCGCACCCTCAATGACAAACTTGGGTTCTACGGCGATCACCATCCCTTCCTCCAGCACATCCGGAGAACGTTTACAAAGTACCGGCAATTCGTTCACGTAAATTCCCGTTCCGTGACCGACGAACTTGGCCTTCTGTTTCGAACCCATGAAGCAATCGGAGAATCCCGCCTTCTCCGCCATCTCCAGACTCATCAGGTAAAGTGCCTCGCAAGAGGCACCGGGAACACCTGCCGCCGCGATGGCGGATTCGATTTCAATCGAACACTGGTGCGCCTCGTATGCGCGAGGAACAAGCGAACCGTACGAGAATGTGCGTGTACAGTCCGACATGTAACCATTGAGGTTACCGGGAATGTCACACATCACCGCATCGCCGGGACGGATCACCACGCCGCACTGACCAACCGGTAGTGCGCGACACCATCCGGAGCCGCCCAGCGCGAAGTCGAACGGCGAGGCACCACCTCCGTTCTCGCCCACGAGTACCGAACCGACAAAGTTTTCCATCGTGTATCCCGACGCACGGATGACACCGAGGTTTCCCCGACGCAACATCTCCGCGAACATCGCGATATTGAACTCCTGATCGGTCATGCCGGGACGAAAGAGTGCAGGGAAGTCCGCGAACGCGGCGGCTTGCAGCGCACCACCCGCCTCCACCTGTTTGACTTCCCAAGGCGTTTTCACGGCACGCCGCATTCGCATCAGGTGGGAACCGCCCGCCACGATTTCTGCATCGGGGAAAGCTTCTGAGAAACGCAACCATTCTATGTGTGGAATTTCTCCGTCCTCCAGCATCAGTCGATGCGGACTAGGAATGCCATGAGAAGCGAGCAATGACGGAATCTCTTCCATCCGGCGGATCGAATAGGTGCGGTCACCCGAAAGTCCGGCGGGACGGCGCACAAAAAAGATGGGATCCTCGTTCCGCGCCACATACGCGAACCCGCTGTACACGCGACCGGATACATAGAAGAGATTCATGTTCATCGCCAGCAGGATCGCATCTGCCCCTGCCTTCGTCAGATCACACTGAATACGTTTCCAGCGCACTCTTAGATCAGCCAGCAATTCCGATTCGTATCCCGAAAACATACTACTCCCTCCTAACCTATAACTTCGCTACGCGAAGTAGTGACGAGTGACGAATGACGAGTGACGAGATTCGGCAGGACACCCTTCCCGCATTGCACCTCTGCATGAGACTTTCTATCGAGAGCTACAAGTTGATATTTGTGATTGGTGAACAATTGTGACAATTGCGATTTGTGAACAATCATGTAAGTTTCCTTCTTTTGCATTCCCCCGACGAACGTAGGCGGCAAACTAACCAAACAGTTGTC
>JAFYDR010000325.1 GCA_017544725.1 Kiritimatiellia bacterium | reverse complement strand
GACGGCAGAACCATCCACCGCAGCCCGTCATGCCATACCCCTTTCTGTCGCCCTTTCAGGGCTAACGTGTCTTTTCTTGATTCCAGGGGCTGCGCTACACTTGCCCCCGTCTGTGTACCTTCGCCCCTTCGGGGCTATAACTTCGCTTCGGAAGTTGTGACGAGTGACGAGAGATGGAATTAAGGGACTTCGTCCTAAGTGGACCTTCGGCTTGAAGTGAGGCTTCGCCCCTTAGTCCCGCAGGGACACTTAGCCGCATAGCGGCACTTAGCCCCGCTGGGGCACTTACCTACCTACAAACGGGAGGGGCAACGTCCTCGTTGCCTAGCTTCACCAGCCTAACACGCTTAACCAGCCTGACACGCCTAACCAGCTGACGGCACGGTGAACCGTGCCGTCTGGTTAGTCACGCCGTCGCCCTGCGATAGCAACGCCGATGAGGATGATTACGCATCCGAATGCACCGCCCAACGTGATGCGTTCTCCCAGAAAGAGCATGGCGAAGAGGGCTCCGACGATTGGTGTCAGGTAGAGGCTGACCGATGTCCGCACAACGCCGAGCGAGTGACAGGCTCGGTTCCACATCACGAAGCAGAGCGCGGATGCCAGAATCCCAAGGAATCCGAGGTTGAGCCAGTTCATCGCGTTACTGAATCGCACGGCATTCAGTCGTGCGTCCAACGAAATCCGCAAAAATCCGTCCAGCGCATGTGTTCCACTCTCTGTAACACCCCATACCGCAAAGGGTGCCAACAGGACAAGTGCCCAGAAAAAAGCCTTGCGCATCACCATCACCTGCGGGTAGTCGCGACGATTGGCGCAGTCCATCAGAACCGAATAGACAGCCCATGCCACCATCGCCGCAAACGCCATGAAGTCTCCCGCCGGGTGGAGGTGGATGTTGACCACGCCATCTACACTCACCAAAACGACACCCGTGATCGCGATTCCCGCGCCCACAACAAATCGGAACGAGAGCGACCGATCTTTGGTAAAGACCCGCGCCAACAAGGCGGTGAGGATCGGACCGAAGGAAACGAGGATGGCGACGTTACTCGCGTTCGTGTAACCGATCGCTCCGTTTTCAAGAAATTGGTAAAGAGCGATACCTGTCGCGCCCATTCCCGCGAAAACAAACTCGTCCCGCCACGGGATGTGTGCAGGCTTTTCGGATTTGTCGAACCACTCGATTACCTTCAGGACTACCCAAGCCAACACGAAACGCAACAGCAGAATTTCCAGCGAGGAGAAATCCTCCAACAACGCTCGTGTGTTCGCGAAGGTCATTCCCCAGATCAGGACAACAAACCCAGCGACGAACCAATCTGTTTTTTTCAGGATCTGGGACATGGAAGCAAAGCGTCGGCTACTTTTTCGGTTTCGGTGGCATGGTGTCTTTCATGCCGAGCGCCAAGTATTTCGAGCGCGCATAGTCGTAGTATTCGAGATCGACGATGTTCGACTCCGGGATGCCGATAGAGTTGAGGTAACGGTGACGCGCGGGAACATCGTCCCCGTCGGTGCAACCAGGAACGACAAGGCAGCGGACTTCCATCTTCACCTTCGCCGCAACCAGTTTCTGCAGGTTGGATTTGACGATAGCGATCGGGACACCAGTGTATTTGCGGTGTAGCTCGTCGCTGTCTGCCTTGTAGTCGGGCAACCACATATCCACAACCGGAAGCATGGCATCGATCACCTGCGGTCTAGCGTACAGCGAGGTATCCAAACAGGTGTGAATACCCTTCGCCTTCAGGCGCGTAAAGAGTTCCTTTGCCCATTCCCAAAAGACGAGCGGTTCGCCGCCCGAAAGCGTAACGCCACCACCGGTCTCATCGTAGAACGCCTTGTCCTCCATCGCCTTGGCGACCACCTCGTCCATCGTCATCGGTTTCCCGTAGAGTTTCAACGCGTGTGTGGGACAGGTTGCCTCGTCCATCGTGCATTTCTCGTGATGCTGGCAGAGGTGCTGGAAACGCGCCCACTGCGGTTTCGGATCAATCGACTCCGGATTATGGCACCAGATGCAACGGAGCGGACACCCCTTCACGAAGAAAGTGGTGCGCATCCCCGGTCCATCCCAAATCGCCATGCGTTTCGTATCCAGCAACAACGGTGTTCTCATCGCGTTCTATCCCTCTCACTTGACATTGACATTGCTTACGGCAGAAACGGTTCGATAACCGGTTCGTCGATGTTACGCTTCCGCGCGCTGAAGTTGATGCCGATGAGCGTGACGGGGCGCTTGTCGGCCTTGTAGGCATCCGCATACCCTTTTTCGCGGATCTGGCGAACCGCCGCCTTCGCCGTACGGTTGAACTTGAACTCAAACACGTACACGCCCTTCGTCGTCTCCACGATCGCGTCGGCGTAGCCGAATGCGGACGCCTCCTTCGCCTGCATGTTCGCGCCAAGCATCTTCATGAAGAGCTGGAAGTGCCGCTTCGCGTCGGCCTCACACTTCACGCGCCATGTCGGCGGGAGCGCGGCGTAGAGCGAATAGAGCGTCTTCCCGACGAGCATCCGCACATCTCCCTCCGCGATCTGCCGCTTCGCGACATCCACAAGTGCGACGAAGTCCCGTTCCTCGATCTTCATCAGCTGCTTCCACCAGAGGGAGTTGAGCGACGTGCGCACCTCCAGGTTTGGCACGCCTAGAACCAGTTCCTTGACGCGCCGACCGTCTTTGTCGTCAACCCACACCACGTCCTTGATCGTGAGGTAACCGCTCTGGTAGAGGAGCGAGACCCACGGCAGATCCTCCGCGTCGCATACGTCGAGGTCCTCGAAGGTCGCGGTCACGCCATCGATGTTCTCGGGACGCTTGTCGCAGGCCTGCAACCGCTCGAGGATGAGCGTAGGCATCCCGGTCTTCGACCAGTAGTTCATGAGGATGCCGCTACGAAGCGCCTTGCCGACGGCCACGGGGTTGAGTACGCGCTTGCCGGAATACGGTGAGAAGCGGTAGGCGTCATACCACGCCTTGAGAAGCGCGATCGCCCGTTCGCCGGAAACGCGCTGCTTGCGGGCGAACACCTTCAAAAGCGGTGCGAGAGAAGTCTCGATCTCCTTTACGGTGTAGCCGAGAAGCGCGGCGTATTCCGGGTCCTCGATCGTCAGGTCATTGAGGTTGTTGAGGCCGGAGAACACCGAAAGCTTCGTAAACTTCGAGACCCCCGTCATCATCAGGAAGCGGATTTTTCCGACGTTGTTCTTCAGCGTGGAGTAGAACCCGTGCATCTCGCGGCGCATCGCGCGGAGTGCCCTGCGGTCATCCAGTAGCCCGCCAAGCGGATGGTCGTACTCGTCCACGAGGATGACGACCTGCTTCTGCGGGCTCGACGCAGCAAGTCCCTGTATTAGCTTCCTGAAAAGAACAGGAGGCCTGTCGGAGTCCTTGTAGGCGATGGAGGCCTTTTCCAGTCGATTGGCAAGATCGTCTTTCAACGCCTCGACGAACGCCTCTCGTCCCGGCGACTGATCGTAGTCGGACATGTTGAGGTCGATGACGGGGTACGTCTTCGACCAGTCCCACTTCTTCTTCTCGATCTTGAGGCCCTTGAACAGTTCCTTCCTGCCCTCGAAGAGATACTTAAGGGTAGATAACATGAGCGACTTGCCGAACCGGCGCGGGCGCGAGATGAAGAACAGCGTGCCGTTCTTGCCATTCGCGAGCCGCCACAGCATATCCGTCTTGTCGATATACACGTAACCGTCCGTTATCAGGCGGGAAAAGTCGTAGTTGTCTGTTGCCAGTTGTTTCATGTCTCAAAGTATATCAAAGCCGCCCCATCGGGACAAGTGCACATTCGCGCCGTATCCAGTTGACAGACCGCATCCGACCGTCTCGATGCGTAGGATGTACTCGTCCTGCTCCTTGCGCGGGATGTCGCTCCAGCGGATGTTCCAGTCCGCCACACGTAACGGAGCGGACACCTCTTCACAACAAAGGTAGTACGCATACCCGCCCCGTTCCAGATCGTCATGAGGGAGTTCTAGACGCGGGCATACCATGCCCACGTTCCGTACAGCCGAAAACGAAAAGCGCGCTCATCTCCTCCCCTACAAAATCATGAGGATCAGCCCTTGCCCGATGACGTTGATGACACCCTTGCCGCTGAAATAGGTGTTGTCCTTGTGGACGGCCGGGGAGTCTTCGCTTCCCCATGTGCCACTCGCCAGATGCCGCCCGTCAATGATAATCTCGCGGACAAGAGCGGTGACGCCCTCGTCGAGAACCAGTTCAGGTGAGCGCGACGATCCGGCATCCGTGTTGAAACCGATTGATCCGGTCGTGGTCGTCATCGTCAGGATCGTCTTGGTGGGGTTGGCGAAACAG
>JAFYDR010000024.1 GCA_017544725.1 Kiritimatiellia bacterium | reverse complement strand
TCGTCATTTGTCATTCGTCATTGCCGCCGCAAGGCGGCACTTCATTCTTCATTCCGAACGAAGTGAGGCAACGAGGACGTTGCCCCTCCCAAGGCGGCAATGCCGCCAGCTGAGAAGCGGGGAAGCGTGTTAAGCCAGTTTAAAAATGAAATGATTAAATCGCAGTCTTCGACTGCTTTAAATCGAGCTTCGCCCTTTCAATGGATCGCACCGTCAATTTCAAGCCGCGTAGCGGCGATTTAACCTTTTAACCATTTCATTCGTCTCTTGGGGGCGAAGCCTACTTAATTCCATCTCTCGTCATTTGTCATTCGTCATTGCCGCCCCAAGGCGGCACTTCATTCTTCATTTCGAACGAAGTGAGGTGGAGGCGTTCCTAAAAGCTAAAAGCTAACAGCTGAAAGCTACTTTGAACTTTTTTAAATTTCGTTCTTGAAACTGGACGCGAAGTGTGAGAATCTAGTCATCACCCAAGAGATTCTTGGCATCTTTAATCTGAGGAGGATTCTCATGAAAAATTATCTCAATAAGCTGTTTCTTTTTTTGTTGACCGGTTCTGTTTTGGCGTCAGGAGTCCTGCACGCGCAAGAAGAGAAGAAGGAAAAACGAACTTTCGATTTTTCTTCTAGTTACATTCATTCTCCCAGTTCCGGGAATCCCTACTTTGAGGTGTCTTTTTCTGAGGAACCATCCGTCGCCTCGTTGCGTGGGAAGATCGAGTTTTTACCGGAGGTGAAAATCTCGTCAATCCGTTATTATGGATATCGGTCGATCCGTGTAGATGGCGATTTCAAGCACGGTTGCACGTATGAGCTGTTGATTCGTCGCGGGGTTCAGTCGAAGGATCGGGAACTCTCGCTCCAGACGGATATCGTGAGGAGTTTCGGGGTTCCTGACCGCTCGTCTGCAGTGGAGATTGCCACGGCTGGAAAATATCTCTCGCCTGATGGTATCATCAATATCCCGATTGCCTCGATGAATATCACGGGAATCACCATTTCTGTAAGCCAGGTCCTGCCACAGAACATGGTGCAGTTCGTCGCTCGCGAAACGGATTCTTACAATTCATATTTCTCTGGGAGACCGAGTTCGGATATCTCCGAGGATTTTAAGCCCCTGCAATTGCGTGTGGATGGTGAAAAAAACAAAGCGGCAGAATCGAATTTCTCGCTCCGCTCTCTCATTGGAAAGCGTCGCGGTGTATTTAACGTGAGTTTGACAGGCATTTCCAAGTCTTCGTATGACCGCAGTGATCGTCGTCTGATTTGTGTCACCGATATCGGACTTGCTGCGGTCGTCGATCCGACAACCGTTTCCGTCTGGACAACCCACTTGTCCACGGGGAAGCCGGCTGATGGCGTTGCCGTGGAAATCTATTCCCTGAACAACAAGATGATTGGACGCGGCATCTCCGATGCGGACGGCAAGGTTCGCATTCCTTTTGTTCCGGGGAACACCCCGTTCTTGGTCTTGGCGCGTGAAGAGGCAATTGAGGATCTTTCCTATCTGCCGCTCATTTCATCCTTTGACAAAACCAAGTCTAGCTTCAAGGGCGTTTCGGGGAATTTCCTCAAGGCGGGTGAACGCGAGGCGTTCCTCTTCCTTGACCGCGAAATTTATCGTCCCGGTGACAAGATTTATGTTCAGGCCTTGGTTCGCGACAAGGAAGCCAAGGCTCCCGCCCCTTCTCCGTTGGTGCTGGAGCTGGAGAGCCGCCAAGGCCCCTCGTTCCTTTCCAAGCAGTTTATGCCGGACGAGACGGGGGCGTATGTTTTGCCCGACGGGTTCCAATTGCCGGACGAGGTGCTTTCCGGGGCGTGTTCTGCGCGCGTGCGTCTGCCCGGCGAGGACGGAAAAGTAATCGGAGAAAAGATATTCTACATTGAGTCTTTCATGCCGCGCCAGATCAAAGTCGAGATCGACGATTTGCCGAAGGAAATCTTCTATCCGTATGGTGAGTTTGCTGATACCGTAAAAGTTCGTGCCGACTATCTGTTCGGTCAGCCTGCCTCGGCTCTTTCGGCGGAAGCGGAAATAATTTTCACTCCCGCAACTTTCAGTCCGGAAGGATGGAAGGGATGGCAGTTCGACAATCCTGAAAGGTCGTTTACCCAGAAGCGTGAGCAACTGGGGGAAGAGAAGACGCAGGATGACGGGTGGGCTTTCTTCACTCTGCCGGATCTGAAAGAACTCGGGATTCTTCCCGCGTCGGCGTTGAAGGGGACGATCCAGGCAACCGTGCTGGAGACAGGTGGTCGCCCTGTTTCTGCGCGTGCTGAAACGCTTCTCCACTTCTATCCCTTCTACATCGGTTTGAAGGCGGAGTCATTCGAGTCTCGTCCCGGTGCGAAGAATATCCTCAACGCCGTGTTGGTTCGGCCTGATGGCGTGATGATGCAAGAGGCAACCCCCGCGCTCGTGACGCTCTCGTCCGTTTCGTACTACTATGGATACCAGAAAATGCCGGACGGTACCTATCGTTGGATCGATGATCGGCAGGTCCAGAAGATCTCGTCGCGTCCAATCACGCTCAAGGGCGCGACCCAGATTCCGTTTGAGGTTGCGAACGACGGTTCCTATCTGCTTTCCGTGTTGGTCGAGGAACAGAACGTGGAGAACACATACGCCTTCACGGTCAGCGGAGATCATGATTTGGTCAACTCCTCCAAACGCTCGAAGCCGTCCGATTTGGAACTCTCCCTCGACAAAGATTCGTATCAGGCGGGCGAGACGGCCAAGTTGCTGGTCAAATCCCCATTCCCCGGAACGGCGGAATTGACGCTCTACCGCGATTCTCTCATTTCCCAGCGCGTGATCCGCATGGATGGTACGGCGACAACGATCTCCCTGCCTGTGCAAAAGGAGTGGTACCCCAACTTCTATGCCTCTGTTCGCGTGATCAATGTGGAGACGAATTCGCTCGGATGGGAAGCGCGTCGCGCCAACGACACCATCAATATCCCGATCAAGCGTCCGGCGGACAAATTGGAAGTGACCGTCAAGCCCACCGTGGAAATCATCCCGGGCGGTTCTCGCGTGACGGCGGACATCGCGGTTCAGTCGTTCTCCGCGAACGCCAAGCCGCGTGTCACCGTCGCGGTCGTCGATGAGGCGATCTGCCTATTGACGGATGCCGTCTGCCCAGATCCATACGGTTATTTCGGGCGTTCGCGCAATTCCGGCATCAACGAGTACGATCTGTTCTCGCAGATTATGTTGGTGACGTCCGCGCCTCAGGCTGCGGCGGAAATCGGCGGTGGCGGTTCGGGGAATGTGCTGAAACGGGGCAGTCCTGTCAAGACGCGCCGCTACAAGCCGCTCGCGCTCTTCCAGGCGGAATTGCCTGTCGTGAACGGTCTCGCCAAGTTAGATGTGAAGCTGCCCGAATTTGCGGGTGAGGTTCGCGTGACGGCGTTCGCTTGGACCGAATCGGCGACTGGCGCGGCAGACGCGCACGCGAAGGTTAAACCGAAGTTGGTTTGCCAGCCCGACGCGCCACGCTTCCTCGCGGGGGGCGATCAGGCGGATTTAACGATTGCCCTTCACAACACGAGCGAGGCGGATTCGCCTGTCTCCTACAAGGTTACTTACGGCGGACTGATGGAGAATCTGCCGTCGTGTCAGGAGGAGATCACGTTGAAGAAGAAGGAATCTCGCGTGATCCGTCTGCCCATCTCCGCTCCGCAGAGCGGGTATGGGGAAGGGGAGATCCATGTCGAGGCGACAGGGTGCGGGGAAACCCACCAACACACCCTCTACATGCCGGTCCGTCCTCCCGTGCCGATGACGACCCTGTACGAGTTCTCGAAACTCAAAGGTGGCGAGTCGAAGGAGTTCCTCCTGCCGAACGGGATTGTCACCAATGCGGTTCGCCAGCGGATTCTCTGCCACTCCTCCAGCTACTCCGAATTCCTGCCCGCGTTACAGTACCTCCTGAACTATCCCTACGGGTGTCTGGAGCAGACGGTGTCCTCTGTCTTCCCGTTGCTTGCTGCGGACGGGATTCTAGCCGGACTAGGTAGCACGAACGAGGCGCAGGTGGCGGAGGCTCATCACAAGGTGAACGAAGCAATCGACCGTGTCTGCCAGATGCGGAAGGATGATTTGTACTACAGAAGCTGGATCGGTTCTTCCTACACCTCGCAGGAAAACACGGTTTATGCCGGCTATTTCATTGCGATGGCCTCTCAGGGCGATTGGAATGTCGATTCCTATTCTGTGCGTGAGAATCTGGAGATTTTAACCAAGGTTTCCGAAAACGCCAAGGCAGACGTGAATCTTCGCGCTTACGCTTGTCATGCCCTTGCGGTCGGGCACACCTACCGTAAGCAGCTGATGCTGCATCTGCTGGACTACCAGAACAAGATGACGATGTCCGGAAGGTACCACCTCGCCATCGCGTTCGCCCTTTCAGGAAGACGCGATCTGGCGTTCGAGCTGATTCGTCAGCTCGGTGCCCCCGATTCGATTGAGGCGGCGGCTTTCGGAATCTTGGCTTGGCTTGAACTCGATGTCCCGGAGCGGGAGGAAAAGATCCAAACCCTCTATCACGGATTGATTGCCTATCGTGGTTCGGACGGACACTGGGGAAATACGCAGCGGAACGGATTGGCGTTGTTGGCAATCGCCTCTCTCGCTCGCCGCGAAAAGGCGGAGAATCCGGGGCCGTTCTCCCTGCGGATCGTCAAGGCGGACGGGAAGACCCTTTGCGAGGGAATTTCCAAACGGACTTCCGTCGCGGCGGACAACACGGCATTCACCGCGTACAACGACGGAACCGGTCCCGTCACACTGGTGCGGACAACCGAGGCGTTCCCGCTTCTGAACGCGATGGAGGAAGTGGAAAACGGAATCCGTGTCAAGCGGACGTACTACAAGGCAGACTTGACTGAGGTGAAGGACGGAAAGGTGAAGCTCGGAGATCGCCTGTTCGTCAGGCTCGATGTCACGTTGCCGAAGGACTCGACGCTTTCTACCGATGTGATCATCGACGAGTTGTTGCCATCCTGTCTGGAATACGAGCGGGCACCGACCGATCTTGTCTTCCCGGCATTTGATTACCTCCTAAAGTCCGATTCGCTCGTCTCAGTGTTCACCCGCGACGATGGAATCTGCATTGTTCCGAATCTTTCTAAGACCAAGACGATCTGCTATGGTGTCCGCGTGATCAGTTCGGGGAACTTTGTCGTTCCGCCTGTCTGCGCAGAGTCTATGTACAACTCGCAGATTCGCTACCGCTCGTTGCCTTCCAGCCTGCACGTTTCGGAGTAAATCAATGAAACCAGAAAAGATCAAGGGACTGTTCGAATCGGAGCGGCGCGATGTCCGGGTTTCCGTTTCAGGATGGGTGCGGACGCGCCGCGACTCGAAGGAGTTTTCCTTCCTGGAGATCAACGATGGTTCCTGCCAAGCCAATCTCCAGATTATCGCAGACGCGACGCTACCGAATTACGTGGAGTGTGTTCAGAAACTCTATCCCGGCGCGTCGGTTTGCGTGACGGGGATGTTGCGCCAGTCGCAGGGAGCGAAGCAGTCGCTCGAACTTCAGGCGGAGACGATTCAGATGCTGGGTGCGTCCGATCCGCTTTCCTATCCGCTGGGAAAACAGCGAATCGGGTTCGAGCGGTTGCGCGAGCTGCCGCATCTGCGCGTTCGGACCAACTCCTTTGCGGCGGTCGCGCGTTTGCGCAGTGCGTTGGCGTTTGCCGTCCACCAGTTCTTCCAGTCACGCGGATTCGTCTATGTCCACACCCCGATTATCACGTCGAGCGACTGCGAGGGAGCCGGCGAGATGTTTCAGGTGACAACGCTGAACCTCTCCGAGCCGCTTCCGCGTGACGGAAAGGGAGTTGATTATCGCCAAGATTTCTTCGGAGCCCGTGCGTCTTTGACCGTGAGCGGTCAGCTGGAAGGGGAGACATACGCATGTGGACTAGGCGACATCTATACGTTCGGACCGACCTTCCGTGCCGAGAATTCCAATACGCGGCGGCATCTCTCCGAGTTTTGGATGATCGAGCCAGAGATGGCCTTCGCCGATCTGGAGGATGACCAGCAGTTGGCCGAGGATTTTCTGCACGAGATGTTTTCCGCCGCCCTCAAACGTTGTCCCGATGAATTGGCGTTCTTTGACAAGCGGGTGTTGCCCGGCGTTCTTGCTCGGCTGGAAAAGCTGGCGGCTTCCCCGTTTGTCCGTATGACTTACACCGATGCGGTGGAGCAGTTGGAAAAATCAGGACACGACTTCGAGTTCAAGCCGTTCTGGGGAATGGATCTCCAGTCCGAACACGAACGTTTTTTAACCGAGCAGATTTGCAATGGCCCTGTCATCGTTACGAACTATCCGGAGTCGATCAAAGCATTCTACATGCGTCGGAACGACGACGGAAAAACCGTTGCTGCTATGGACGTTCTTTTGCCCGAGGTCGGCGAGATCATCGGCGGCAGTCAGCGTGAGGAGCGACTGGATGTGCTGGAGAATGTCCTGTGCGAAAAAGGGTTAGATCCTGCGCGTTATTCGGACTATTTGGACTTGCGCCGTTACGGGACTGTTCCACATGCCGGTTTCGGTCTCGGGTTTGAACGCCTTGTGCAGATTTGTTCCGGGATGCATAACATCCGAGACGTGATTGCATATCCACGTGCGCCAGGCCTGATCCGCTGAGCGTGGTCGTGGCGGGGACTATGTGCAGGGGGTGCGCACAGTCTCCGGGCGTCTGATACGAAGGACGCCGAAAAAAGTTAGGATTAGAAGATTCAAGAAGTGAAAGGGGAAGACGTATGCGAAAGCAAACTCTTTTTGGGATTTTCTGTTGCTGGTTTCTCGCCATCGGAATCGGCTTCGGAGACGAAGTCATCTTCAAATGCGGAGACCGCTTGACCGGTACGGTCAAAACCGTGGATGGTGGCAAGATGACGTTCAGTTCCAAAGTTGCGGGAACCGTCACGTTGAACCTTGCGGACATCAAGACATTCACGACGGAAAAACCGATCGAGGTCATCTTAAAGCAAGATGAAACAGAACCCGTCAAACAAACCGCGTCGGCATCCGATGAGGAAGGACATGTCCGTATCGGTGAACAGACAGATGTGAAGATCGAGGACATCGCGAAGGTCAATCCGCCGGTTGTCAAATGGACGGGCAAGGTGACAGCGGGTGCATCTGTGGTGAAGGGGAATACCGATTCAATCAGCGGAAATCTTTCCTTCGAGGCCTCGCGTCGTACTGAACACTACCGTTCCAGCGGATGGGGCGCCTATTATTTCGAACGACAGAAAAACATCAACACCCATCAGGAACACACGACGACAGACAACTTCTTCCTCAAAGGACAGTTCGACTGGTTCTTCACGGAAAAGAACTACATGTACGGGAACTTGAAATTCGAGAAAGACCGTATTGCCCTGCTCGACCACCGTATCTCACCCGGTGCCGGGTATGGACGCCAGTGGGTGGAAGGAACGTTGCTCAACTTCCAGACCGAATTGGGTGCGACGTGGACGGATGAGAAATACCTACAGCAAACCGAGGCGAATCAATACTTCTCAGGACGCTTTGCTTACCATGCGGATAAAACATTCTGGTCAAAAGTCAAATGCTACCACAATTTCGAGTGGATACCGAGTGCCAAGGGATCGTATATGTACCTGATCAACGCCGACATCGGGTTTCAAGCACCCATTACGGCCCGATTGTCATTCGATGCCAAAATCCAAACCGCATACAACAACGATCCCGCCGACGCCCGCTACCGTACCGACACCCGCTATCTCTGCGGCGTCAGCTGGATCTTTTAGGGAAGGCGGCTGAAGCCGCCAGCTGAGAAGCGGGGAAGCTGAGAGGCAAGCCGCTGGGGCGGCAATGAAAATGAAGAAATACGAATGAAGAAATGACGAATGGGGCGGCAAAGCCGCCAGTGACGAGTGACGAATGACGAGTGACGAGATGCGGCAAAGCCCCGAAGGGGCGAAAGAACACAGACGGGGGCAAGCGAAGCGCAGTGCCCTGAATCAAACAGAGGCATGTTAGCCCTGAATGGGCGACGCAATCTAAACACCTAACTACCCAGCTACCGAACCGTAAGCGAAGCGAACCGGCAACGGGGACGTTGCCCCTCCCGTCTTTGCGGCTTCTTCCGTGGTTTTACGCAGGGCT
>JAFYDR010000324.1 GCA_017544725.1 Kiritimatiellia bacterium | reverse complement strand
TCGATTGCTATCGAACGCGACACGCTTGTCGTGGCCGTTTAGCCCTGAAGGGGCATTAACTATACAGACGGGGGTGAGCGAAGTGTAACCCCCGGCGGTAACGCAAACATCCACCAAGCCCTGAAGGGGCGGCAGAACAATCTACCGTAGCCCGTCGTGCCATGCCACTTTCTGTCGCCCTTTCAGGGCTAACACGCTTTTACTTGATTCCGGGGACTGTACTACGCTTGCCCCGTCTGTGTACCTTCGCCCCTTCGGGGCTATAACTTCGCTTAGCGAAGTAGTGACGAGTGACGAGATGCGGTGGTTTCCCAAGTTATTGCTATGAACATTCCCGCGCGCGGTGCGGAAGGAGTGCTTGCCAAAAACCACATACGTAAAGTCAGCTTTCACATTTTTGCCAAAATTTGAATACGCACGTTGACCTTCCCTGGATTTTATGCAATAATTTAAGCAGAAATTTTACTTTTACTAGAATGTCTAGGCTGTGTGGTAACGGAGTTGGAGTTAGAAAATGCGAGTGATTGACCTGTGTGGTGAATGGGATGTTAGGAAAGTCGGGACCCAGAAGAAATTCTTGGGTCTTGTTCCGGGATGTATCCATGCCGACTTGATCAAGACAAACGAAATCAAATTCCCGACCCTGGCGGAACACTTTAACGAGAACAGATGGGTCGGCCAGACGGAGTGGGAATACGAAAAGAGTTTCTTCTGTTCGGACTTTTCCGAATTTGACTGCGTAATCTTGCGTTTTGAGGGGGTAACCGGAGAAGCACAAATCTTCCTCAACGAGGAGAAGCTCGGTACCGTTTGCAACCCGTTCGAGACGATTGAATTTTCCGTTCGCGAAAAACTGGTTCTTGGACGTAATGTACTCCGTCTTCAGTTCGGCACTGCGGAACGGTTCGCAGCCAAGAAGCCGGAATGTACACGACGGGCCGAAACGTCCTACTCCGGGAATATCCATCCTCCGTCCGCTACCATCGGAATCACGCGCAAGGTTCAGCTCCTTTTCTTTTCGAAAGTCCGGATTCTTTCCGTACGGCACACGTTGTCGCGTTCTCCCAACACGTCCCGTTTTCTCCTTTCGGTGGATATCCACACGGAGATCTTTCGAGCAGATCATCCCTATAGTCTGTTGGTGCGGGGATGTCGTCGCGGTAGTATTCTGGTAGAAGTCCGCGTACCGTTGAAAAGTCCGCATTCCTCCGTACAGTTACGTGCAGCGAACGCACTGGAGTGGTTCCCGGTTGGCATGGGTGAACAACCGTTGTATGAGTTAACGGTGGATGTCATTGCTGACAAATCCTGTTTGGACCATGTCTCTACACGTTTCGGTTTCTGTGTCTGCAAGGTCACGGAACTGGAACTAGCCTCAACCGTACACCACAATATTCTCTGCAACGGGATGCCACTCTTCCTCAAGGGTGGAAGCTGGGTTCCGTTGGACATTTACCCCGCACGTCTCTCCCGCATCCACTATGCGCGGCTCATCAAATCTTTTGCGATCGCGAATTTCAACTGCTTGCGTGTGTGGGCAGGCATGGGATACGAGCGAGATGAGTTTTACGATCTCTGTGATGAATACGGTATCACCGTCATTCAGGACTTCCCGCTTACCAAATACCACACAAAAAAACCGAACACGGAAACGCTCGCGTCGTTCGAACGAGAGCTACGCGCGAATGTCCTGCGTCTCTCTAGCCACACCTGCCTGATCGGGTGGGTGATCGGGGATTCGGAAAACATCGCAAAGGAATATGTAAAGGTGATTCAGCGTGTTGTCCCAGAGCTGGATGGTCAACACCCGATCTTCAATGCCCGCACCCATAGTCCGCTTTCCACTGCGGATATTTCCGGTTTCGTGAGACTCCCCCCCTCCTATCCGATGCCGATTGAGGTTTGCAAGTACCTGCCGGAGACGGAACGGAATACCAATTCGGTGCAGAACCAGTTCCACATCTTTCCGTCCGACGGCGGCAAGGTGATGTTCTCCGAATACTTCTCCAATTTCCTATTGCCGTCCAATTTCGAATGCTCCGTGTGGCTCAGCCAGATTCAGCATGGAGTGATGATGAAGGAGCAACTGGAGAAACTGCGCATCTCCAGACCTGCCCTGAATGGATTCGTCGGCTGGCATGTCAATTCGCCTTGGGCAAGCTGCAACCTTTCCACCATAGACCACGGTGGACGCTGGAAATCGGGTCAGTATTTCGCCCGTCGGTTCTTCTCCTTGCTGACCTGCCATCCCGAATATCTGGAGAAGGAGGGGATTGTCAAGCTGGTCGCATTCAACGACAAGTCCGAATCTTTCCCGGGAACTGTGCGCTGGCGGTTGACCACGCTATCGGGAGAGCTGGTCTCGGAAGGGAACAAGGCTGTTGAGTTGCCTCCAGCCAGCCATGCCATGGTCTCCCGCATCAGTGTTGCGAGCGCAATCAGCCGATACGGTGCGGAGAACATCTTCCTTTGGTTTTATCTCGATGACGCTACCGGACAGCAGGTGCTTTGGAACTACCAGCGTTTTTGCACGTGGCGGGAACTGAAGACGCAACCTCCGCATCTGCACGTCCAGATTCGTTGTATCAACGAGAACAGCTTCCAGATCCGCCTCACTCCTCGCGCACCCGCTTTCTGGATTTGGCTTTCGATGGTCGGGATGGAAGCGAAGTTTGACGATAACTTCCTTCGCATTGAGGCTGGGCATACAGTCATCATCCGCGTCACGCCTGAAACACGAATCCGCATGGAGCAGTTCAAACAGGCACTACGCATCGGCACATTGCGCGACACCTTCCGGAATCAGGCACTGCTTCCCGAAGTGTTTCCTGCCCGCAAGTAATTTCAGGGACAAGCATGAAAGCATTCGATATTCTGGTTTTGACTGCCGCGAACGAGAATCAGGCAAAGGGATACAGGACGCAACTCGCCTGGCGCCAGAAGCGCGGTGACATTCCTTCGGAGACGGAAGTTTTCGCGATCGCCGATCCGGCCAACCGCCGTGTCGGTTCGCTCGGTTCTACGCTCTATGTCCTCTTCTGTCTCCGGCAACGGTTCGGTGACCTGTCTGGCAAGCGGATTTTCATTTGTCATTCCGGAGGCGATAGCCGGAGAACGCCCGCATACGCGGCACAGGGAAAGATTTTTACACCGGTTCCCTGCGCGACGGAGGATGGGAAATCGACCGATCTCTTTGATCTCATCCTGCGTTCTTGCGAGTCGCTTCCCTCGCCCGAAGGCGGTCAGGTACTGATCGCGTCCGGTGACGTTCTGCTGACATTCGACAGCGACTCCGTTGATTTTTCCCATCCTGGTGTAAACGGCATTGCCTACTACGACGGGACGGATGTCGGCAGCCGCCACGGGGTTTATCTTCCTGCCGAAACACCGATGCGCGCGACACAGACCGTCTGTTCGAGCGTCCGCGACTTTCTCCAGAAGCCGTCGGAGACGGAGGCGCGAGCGAGCGGCGCGGTCACCCCGTTCGGATTTGAGGCGATCGACACGGGACTGCTCTCATTCGATATCCCGTTCTGCAACCGGTTGCTCGAAATCGCGAGCGATGGTCGTTCTCGCGGTTTGCTCATGGACATCGTTCGCGACGCGGCACCATCGCTCGATCTCTACGAGGAACTGACGATGGCGCTGGTACCGTCGATTGACGAGGCGTCATTCCTCGCCCGCTGTGTCGTGCGCAAGCATCGTGACGCGGTACACCGTGCGCGGATGCGCCGTTGGTATCGAATGTTGCGCGGAACGGAGTTCCATGTCAACATTCTCCCCTACTGCGAGTTCTTCCACTTGGGCAGCAGTGCGGAGTTGCTGGAAGGACTCACCGGACTTTCACGCACGTCGGTCTGGCACCATTTCACGAACGGGAGCGGAACAAACGTGCCGCCCTCCGGGATGGCTTCCAACGTGTTCGTCTTCAACTCCTGTATCCCGCACCCACTCGTGTCGCGCGAACCGGCATTGGTCGAGGGATGCGATCTATTGGACAAGCCATTGCCTCGGTTGGACGGGCGGAACATCCTGACCGGGATTCCGCCGGAAGCGACCGCTGCAATCCATCTGCCGCACGGGATCGGGCTCGTCTGCCTCCCTATCGGTAAACAGATGTGGACCGCACTCGTGTACGGAATCCGAGACACGTTCAAAACCGCATTCTCGCCAGACGATTCTTCCTGTACCTTCTTGAACCGTCCGTTCGCGGAATGGCTCTCGGAACGCGGAATCGCTCCAGAACAAATTTGGAAAAGGGGCGATGTGTCCGAAGGGCTTTGGCGTGCGCGGCTTTGGCCGATTGGAGAAATTGACGAGGTTCTCGCCGTTGTACAAGCATACTGCGGGGCATCGCGGAAAGGCGATACGGGATTTGCTTCGAAACGTTACTCGTTGGCGGAACTGCTTCCGCAAGTCAACCAGGAACGGTTGTTGCGTACCCGTGCGGAAATCCGTCGCAAGGTGGAGCTTTCCCATATCGCGGAACGGGTGGCGGCTCATGACACTCTTTCCGCTGATGAAATCTGCGAGAAGATTCGGACTGATGCGGATGCGACTTACGCGACGAGCCGTCTCACCACGCTCTTGAAGACTGCCGTCTCGCCGCTCTTCAAAGCCCGCGTTCTCACATTGCGGAAAGCGATCCGTTTGCGTCAGGCGGGCGATACTGAATCCCTGCCATATTCCCCAGAGGCGGCGGCAGCTGTTGCGCAAGCAGTTGCGAACGATTTCGAGCCGGTACAGGAACCTCGCGCGGCTGCGATTCTTCAAGACCAAGTGGTGTGGGTCACATCGCCTGCGCGAATCGATTTTGGAGGCGGCTGGACCGATACGCCGCCGATCTGTACCGAACGCGGTGGAACGGTTCTGAATGCGGCGGTTACGCTCAACGGACAGTACCCGATTCAAGCCATCGCCAAGTTGAACACGCTTGGTTGCATTCGTCTGTTCTCCATTGATCTGGGCGAATCCAAGGAAATCCGTACAACGGCAGAACTGCTAGATCACCGTAACCCGTATTCATGGGATGCGTTGGCGAAAGCCGCATTGGTCCTCACGGGAATCGCGCCCTCCGATCCAAGTGAACCGCTCCAGCCGTGGTTGCACAAGTTGGGCGGCGGACTCGATTTGACGATCTTCTCATCCCTTCCGAAAGGTTCGGGAATGGGTACAAGCTCGATTCTTGGCGCGACGGTTATCGCCTGTTTGGATCGGGTTCTCGGAATCCCTTGCCAGCACGACCGTCTCGTCCGACTGACCTCCATTCTAGAGCAGCGGATGTCCACCGGTGGCGGCTGGCAGGATCAGGTGGGCGGCATCATGCCCGGCATCAAATGGATTCGGACGGAACCAGGATACCAGCAGGATGTCACTCTGCGCTGGAGCGACCGAGACTGGGACAACCAAGCGAACCGCGAATGCTGCCTCCTTTACTTTACGGGACAGAAACGCTTGGCGCGGAATATTCTCGCGAACGTAGTTACGCGTTACCTTGCGCGCGATCCCGTAACGCTCCAGACCATCCATGATCTAAAGCGGAATGTTGCCGCCACCAAGGAGGCGATGGACGCGAAAGATTGGAATGGTTTCGCGGACGGAATCAACGGGTATTGGGAGTTGAAGAAGCGAATCGATCCCGGTTCGACCAATCCCGCGATTGAACGGATTCTCGCATCCATCCAGCAGGATACGCGAGCCGCATTGCTGCCAGGAGCAGGGGGCGGCGGCTTCATCTTCCTTATCGCACGTTCTGTCGAATCCGCACGACGCATCCGCGCCAAATTGGAACGCAACCCGCTTAACCCGCAAGCGCGTTTCTTCGACTTCGCGATCGACCAGCAGGGGTTGAAAGTCACGGTACTGTGACGAAGGCGGTAAACGCCGCCAGTCGGTTAAGCGTGTTAAGCTGGGCAACGAGGACGTTGGGACTGGCAGAACTGACGAGACTGGCGGCTAAACACCCGTCCCCATTGTCCTCATCGTCCCCATTGTCCCCGCTTTACACGCCGCCGCTACTGCCTACTACCTATTGCCTTCTTCTCAGCCTCTCAGCTTTCCCGCTTCTCAGCTGGCGGCTCCGCCGCCTTTCACTCGTCATTCTTCACTCGTCACTGCCGCCTCTGGCGGCTTCGCCACACTCGTAAGTATCGCTTTTTTCGGGGTTGGAATTATGCTATACTAAACTTGTGTTTGGCAGATTTTCCATTTTTGTGGCGGTGTTGGTCGCGAGAACGATTTGTCTGGCCGCCCTTGATCCGCAGACGGTTTTGGATCAGCATCAGGAATCGGTTGTGGCGTCGAACCAGTGCATTCAGGTTGAGGGTTTCGTCTTTCTCTCTGTCCGCATGGTGACGGATGACCACGACTTTTTCGACTATGCGTACAAGACGCGGTTTTGCGATGCCGTCGCGGATGCGTTTCTGATGCGGATGCCTCGGCACGAAACGCTGACGCCACTTCTGCAACACTTCGTGATGAGGCAGTATCTGGCAACCACCAAGTTCCCTGAGCGCGTACTTCCCTACGAGTTGAACTGCCATCCGAAAGATAGCGCAGTGCTGGCGCGGGTTTTCGGAATTCCTGAACAAGAGTTTGCGGCGTGGATTCCAGATTGGAAGACGGTGCAGGAGACGGTCTGTAGCCCTTCACGTTTTCTGGAGACCGATGTGAACTTCGCGGCACTGATGGAGATTGCGCCGGAAGAATTGCAGATCGAATTGCGTAAGGATGCCGTTGCAGAATTCTTGAACCGCTACGGGATGGCTTGTCACCGCTTCTGCTCGGACGGGTTACTCACATCCTTCTCGCCGCAACTGGCAGGGAGCGTCACACAAGAGGTGTTGCGCGATGCGCGGGTCAGTGATCTGCTTTTCCTGCTGAACGAGATTCCTGGAGACCCGCGACTGTTGGCGGCATTGGCAACAAAGCTCGACGAGTTAGGAATGTCGATTATGGCGCAGTGGCTCGCGTCACGCGGAGGACTGGAGTTTATCGATCCCGCCGCGACCAGGCAATGTCGGGAAATCGTGGGGAAGGGACGGCTCTTCCAGATGGCACCGTATCGGACGGAACTGGATTTCGATCAGGTGCGCGGATTGTTGACAAAGCTGGATTTCAGCGGAACACCGTTGGAGATCTACAACCGGTGGCGATTACCTTTTCCCGGTGGCGCATCGGGAAGTCCTCCTGCGACGGATACGGATTTCAATCAGGGGCAATCACGATTGGCGGCAGGTGACACGGTCGGCGCCTATCCCGCCTTTCTACGCAGCATTGCGCGGCACATCTCGTACAAGGCGTGCGAGTTGGCCGGCGAGTGTGCGTTCGCGAATCGGGCGTACCACGAGGCTGCCCTGCTGTTCCTTCAGGCGCTGGCAACGCACCCGGCAGACGGTTATGGGCGTTCCTGGTTTTTCCTGACACGGATTGCGAAGCGTGTAGGTGACGAAACGGCTTTTCGGTATTGCGCAGAGAAAGTAAAAGATGTTAAGCTAACGGAAGACGAACGCGCGATTCTGTCAAGCGAGTGCGGAATCGGAAAAGAGGATCAGGTGCATCTGTGAAATTTACCATATGTCATGCGAGGATTAGGAAACAACAAGAGCAACCTTGTTCTAGAGTTGTTGCGTTGTCCAAGTTGTTTTCATTTCCAGACGGCGACTGGCAAAACGGTGCAAAACGCAGATGTGCTTGAGAGAAGGGAGAATGAGATGAGCAAGAAAAAGGCTGAAGAAACGAACACGGAAAACAGGAAACGGTCGGCAGAAGAGGACGGTTATGCGGTGACGCATCCGAGCTTGATCAACGCCGTGATTTCGGGAGACCAACGGGCGTTTGACCGCTTTTATGCTATCTACAAACCCTTGATCGTGAAATTCTGTACCGTCCGCGGATTGACCCCGACAGAGGTTGAGGACATGACACAGGATATCATGTTTGCTTTTTCCCAAAAAACGCAACAGGGGTTCGAACTGGACCCCACCCTGAAATTCCGCAACTATATCTACGGGATCACCAGCAATATGGTCAAGAACCTGCTCCGGAAAAAGTATAAAGCTCAACAAATCTTTGGTCCAAACTTCAGTGAAACCCAAGATGATGACGAGACAAATGTCTCTACTGAACACAATGCAGATTGGGTGCAGATCACAGGAACTTTCAAGCATCCGTATCAAGAGCAGGAAGAAGCGGAATGGGATGCCCATCTTGCAGCTGCCGCCAAGAAAGAACTGCGCACACGCATCAAGCCGATTGAGTTTCAGGTGTTTTCGATGATGGAAGAAGGAAAACACCCGCAGGAAATTGCCGAGCTACTGGACATCAGCCTCAGTTCCGTTTACAACCACAAGAAGGAGGCCTGCAATCGGTACAAGAAAATTCTGGATGAACTGAACGGAAACTCTCAAAGCTATCGGGACCGCTGATACTGGTTTCGTTGGGGTACAGGGTGATGAGAGCGGACGAGCTACAGAAACTGTTTGATGACCAACACCGCGCCTATACCGTGATCCGCAAAATCGAAGAGGGCGGATTCGGTGCCATTTGGCTCGTTCAGCACAAGGTGCTTCAGAACCTGTTGAAGGTCGTCAAGGTTCTCGCGAAACCCGATGCCAGCGTAGTCGGTTCGAAAGATGCCGCCCTGTGGAAGCGCGATGTGGCGGGAATCACGATTTATGCGAATAGCAACATCACCCACCAGAACCTCATCAAAATCCAAGACGTACAGAATCTGGACAATTGCTTCTTCTACTGCATGGACGCCGCAGACAACGTGTCGGGCAAGAAAGCTCCGGTCGCGTATCGTGCGGACACGCTTCCCTACCGACTGAAAAACTCCACCGATCATCGGATGTCGTTGGAGCAGATTCGGGAATTGGCAGACCACATTCTGAATGGACTCGGCGAATTGCACAGGCATGGGCTTGCCCATTGTGATATCAAGCCAGAAAACATTCTCTTTGTGAACGGGATTCCAACCATCACAGACATGGGGTGTGTTGCAAAGCTGGGACAAACGCAGTACTGCGGTTATACTCCAGGTTATCTTCCGGAACTGCAATCAGACGAAACCTACAATCCTGTCGATCACGACCTCTATGCCACAGGAAAGGTTTTGTACGAGTGCTGGACGGGAAAGTCGTGTGACAACTTTCCGGATGTCCCTGTGGAACTGCTGGCGGATCCACGGGGAAAGGCTCTCAACAAGCTGTTAAATCGCGCCTGCTCGAATTGCCAGAATGAGAGATTCTCAAACGTCTCCGAATTTCGGCAAGCGCTGAATACTGTCTGTCCCCCGCCTGCTCAACCCACCCTGCTCCGACCGATTCCCGTTAAAGGAAAGGGTACGTGGCTGTCGAGCCGGTGGTTACGCGGAACGGCTCTCGCATTGTTGTTCGCGGCGGTTTGTATTTTCGGGGTCTTGAATCTTCGGCGTGGGCAACCCTTTTATTCCAGTCCCGCGATGGGATTGCTCGAAAGTACACAGACCGGAAGTTACGGTGACTCCCGTCTATCAGCGGAAGACGGAGACGCGGTGTGGACTGTAGATACCAGAACCCGATTCGCCTGTTGCCTCTTCACCTACCGTACCGTGAAGCTGCCGCCTGAAGTAACGATTGAGTTCGACGTGATGTCCTCAATCGCACGGTTCGATTGGAACTTCGCCTTCTACCCGGCAGAGTTGGGCGCAACGATGGGATTGATGAGTCTCTTCGAAAAGGAGAATCTGGGAACGGAGACGAGTATGCAGACCTTGCATATCCGAAACAATCGGATCGTGCTGTCCAGTCTTTTCGCCAACCAGAAGCGGAGCGACTGTGCAGTCGTCAATCCCGCCTTCCGCCTCAGTGCCAGCGGAACGAAATGGAATCACGTGCGTGTCTCGCGCCATTACGGAGAGACGCGGCAGACCTTCCAGACAACGGTTTGCTTGGATGGAATCCCGATTGCGACTTGGGAGGAACCCTCCCGTAACAACACGCGCTTCTCCTTCTCATGCCAACTCGGATCCGTCGGCAAGATCCGTTTCTCGAACCTGCGTATGACGCGCGAGTAGCAATGAAAAATGAAGAGAGAAAAATAAAGAATGAAGTGCCGCCTTGCGGCTGCAATGACGAATGACAAATGACGAATGAAAACGTCTCCGTTACCTCACTTCGTTCGGAATGAAGAACGAAAAATGACGAATGAAGAACTGCGGTACTTTCTCTTTTCATTCTTCATTGTAGCCCCTGCGGCTTGCTTCTCAGCCTCTCAGCTTTACACGGTGTCGCTACTGCCTACTCCCTATTGCCTACTGCCTTCTTTCCCGTCTCTCAGCTTCCCCGCTTCTCAGCCTTTCAGCTGGCGCGAAGCGTCCTGCGCCGCCCTTCGCACTTCCCGTCCTCCCTTGGTTTTGCTATACTGGTGGCATCATTCATTGAAGGAGTTTTCTATGTTTTATTCGAAATCAGTTTGTGTGCTCTCCTTGTTAGCGGCTTTCTGTTTTGCAGAAGCGGAACCGTTTCGCGACGGCGATACCGTCGTCTTTTTTGGCGATTCCACCACGCACCACGGTCCCTATCTCCAGTATCTCGCCAACTTTTACCGCACACGTTATCCAGAACGGAAGATTCGTCTTGTCAACTCCGGTACGGGTGGCGACACGGCGTCTGGTGCGTTGAAACGTCTCCCGGAGGATGTCGCGGAATACGCGCCGACTTGCGTCGCACTCCATTTCGGCATGAATGATGTCAATCGCGGGGCGTACACTCGCACAACCTCGGCAGTGCAGTTGAGGCAACGTGCGGAGGCGCAGGCGAACTTCCGAAACAATCTCACAAGACTGGTTCAAGCGGTGAAGGGCGTTGCGCCGAATGCGCGATTCATCTACCTGACAACAACGCCCTATGATGACACGGCGGTGCCGACCAACATCCCGCCCGGTGCGTCAGGCTGGGCGACTGTCAATCAAGTCGGATGCAACGGCGGACTTGCCCAGCTGGCGGGACATATTCTCGCCAAGGCGCAGACGGACGGCGTGACGGTTGTGGACTGGTTCAGCCCGCTCAACAACTTTGTGGCGAAACGTCGGGCGAACAATCCGCACTTCATGGTCACGAAGTGGGACCGCGTCCATCCGGGACCGCTCGGTCATTCTATCATGGCGTGGTCCTTCCTTCGTGCACAGCACGTCTCCCCGGTTGTCTCCGATGTTGCACTCAACGCCGAAACCCGCACTGTCGAGAAGAGCGAGAACGCAGTCGTCACTGAAGTTGCCGTCACGGAACATGGACTCACATTCACGCTCGCGGCAAAATCCCTTCCGTTCCCTGTTGTCCCGGAAGCTCTTGGCGTCATCCAAGAATTCAATGTGGAGGAGACGCTGAACCGCGAGGTGCTTGCGGTGAAGGGATTGCAACCCGGCGAGTACGCGCTCACCATCGACGGCACGGAAGTCGGCAGCTGGACAGCAGACGCCTTCGCAAAGGGAATTCGGCTCGGCTTCAATCCGAAGACACCGCAGTATGCACAGGCGCAGGAGGTAGCCGCCGAGAACGCACGACTATGGGAACGGGAGTGCGCGATGCGCAACCACCACAGCGCACGCTGGTTCTACTTCGGCAGGACGAACGTGGACGACGTGGAGGCTTTTGCGAAATGGATTGAGGAAAAACACGAGACGGGTTATTTCGCACAATTCGTTCCCGGTTACGTCGCCTACTGGCCACACTATCGGGAAGCTCGCGCCCAGTTGCTCGCCGACCAAGAAAAGGTCTATGCCCAAGCCCGCCCGAAACCCCATCGCTACGCAATCCTCCGCAAGCCGTAAAGGAGCTTTTAGCTGTTGGCTTTCAGCTTTTAGGTAACGAGGTTACGATATGCTGTGAGGGACGAGGTCCGCCCTGGATTCATCTACGGCTATCTCGTGAGACGCCATATGTCGCTTGACGCTCCCGATCAGTTCCTCGAACTGCTTCCAGTCTCACTTAGGACGAAGTCCACTTAATTCCATCTCTCGTCGCGTCATTCGTCATTGCCGCCGCAAGGAGGCACTTCATTCTTCATTCCGAACGAAGTGAGGCAACGGGGACGTTGCTCATAGCCGCGTAGCGGCGACACGGTTCTGCGGCGCGGATGCGGGATTGACCATTGGACAATTTTTTTGTAGAGTTTCCACTTGTCGAAACGCTTGGAGAATGCTCTTTCCAGTCGGCGTGAAGATCAAGTGAACGAAGGATGGTTGCGAGATGAAACGAAACGAAATTCGGATGAAGATCGGAAGTGTGCTGTTGGGTATCGCATTCGCGGTATCGGTGTTGGTGCTTGGCGGTTGCCAAAGTCTATCGCCAGATGTCACAACAAACGATGCGGATGCCAACTCGTTGCGCGTGGGCGTGTTCATGGGTAAGGGCGCGAGAAGTATCGGCGCGTTTCAGTGGCTGGCGTTGACCACCATGACGCGCGGAGTAAAAGCAGTTCCGATCGACGGTCCTGCTGTACGTGCGGGTGTGTTGGACAACATCGATGTGGTTGTAATGCCGGGCGGTCGTTCCGTTCAGGAAGCGGCGTCGCTCGAAAAAGAGGGACGTGAAAAGCTCAAGGCGTTCATTCGGCGTGGTGGTGGATATGTCGGCACCTGCGCGGGATGCTGTCTGCTGATGCAGGAGACCAAGGGACATCCGAATATGCTCGGTGTCGTTCCGTTCACCTTCGGTGAGAACGGTGGGGGAAGCCACGCCGATCTGCTCATCCGCTTCAACAAACGGGCGAACGAACTTGCCGGGATTCCCGCAAAGACCCAGCGGATTCGTTTTTCGGAGGGACCGGTACCGGTTCCGACCAAGCCGGTTGAAGGCGCAAACATTGAGGTTGTCGGCAACTTCGCCAGCGACATCAACTCCGAAAGTATGGCTCCGAAGGCACCGTTGTCCGGACATATCGCCGCGCTCGCCGGCACCTACGGAGAAGGTCGCATCTTCGTCACGGCGGTGCATCCCGAAATGGACGTTGCGGATCATTCGATTATCAAAGGAATGTTCCGTTACGTGACTGGACGTGAATTGGAATGGGCATTTCCGCAACGCCGTCGGGGGCAGCTTGTGGTCGGAGTGGTTTGCGACGATTCGTTCGGCGTAGAGACGGCAACCTTCCTTCAACGCCTCCTGCGCGAACGCGAGTTCGACCTCGTTCCGATCAGCGCCAAGACGATTGCCGAAGGGGCGTTGCGGCACGTGGATGCAATCCTAGCTCCCAACGGAATGAAGTCAGCCCTCCTCTGCGCGGGTCTCTACGAGCGGAATCTGAATCGCACCAAAGAGTTCGTCGCGCGTGGCGGATGTGTTATCGCCTGGGGCAGTGCGGCGGAAGCGGCGAAAAAGTATGCGCCCAACCATGTGTCGGTTGTCGCCGACCCAAATGCCGCGTTGCTTTCCCTGCGCGAATTCGCTTCCGAAACCGTAGCCAAACCGACAGCCTTCCCTGGAAGTGTGGAGAAACCAGTACGTGCCGCGTTTTACACCGACAAAGGCGGCTCGAACATCCCGGTTGGAGAAATCCTGAAGCTGGCTCCGGAGTATGACCTCTCCTTCCTTTCCGCCGCCGAGATTGGATCGGGGGCGCTGACCAATTTCGATCTTCTGGTACAACCGGGTGGTGGATGCAACACGCAGTACCAGACGCTTGGCACCAACGGAACGGCAGCCATCGAACGTTTTGTTCGCGGCGGCGGCAAGTACTACGGTATCTGTGCCGGCGCCTTCCTCGGCTCGCAGACCACCAGCACGAATCGTCCCCGCATCGGCCTTGCACCTTATAAGGCAGACACCCCGGAGCATTATCGCGGCTGGGGGCCGATCCGCGTGAAGCTAACGCCGGAAGGACTCGATCTCTTCCCCGGTTCCACCACCAACCGCACGATGATCTATTGGGGCGGCCCCGCTTTCCTGGACGGAGATCCCGTGCCGGATTCGGACATGAAGGTTTTCGGACGTTACAACGGAGTCTTGATCAACACCTGTTCGGAAAAGCCTGTGATGCCACTGGCACCAAAGGCGGCATTCGTGGGTGGTCGTCTTGGCAAGGGAAAAGTCTTCTTGAGTGCCACGCATCCGGAGAAAAGCGAGTGCAATTACGATCTCGTGCGCGGGATTCTGAAATACCTCACCGGAGTCCGGCCATCGAAGGTGAACATAGACCGTAGTCGCGGCGCAATCTCCGTATTCTTCCAATCCTGCCAGCGGAAAGAGGTGGCGCAGTTCTACATGGACAAGTTACTTACCGACCGCCGATTCGATCTGTCATACGGCAAAGAGATGGATGACAACCTGCTACCGCATACGGACGTGGTGGTGTTGTCTTCTCCCAGCAAAACCGATCTGACGAAAGGACTCCGCGACTTCCTGTCCAACGGCGGGCGCGTTGTGATCCTGGCCGACACCAAGGAAAAGGAAGATCTTGCCAACACGCTCGAAGGTACGACCATCGTACGTTCTCTCGACGAGATCATTCCCGCCATCCTCAAGTGAGTTGCCTATAACTTCGCTGCGCGAACGGTTCGGTAGTTAGGTGGTTAGGTAGTTCGGTGGTTGGATTTAGCCGCCGCTATGCGGCTATCATAATCGACAACTAGCGATGCCACACGACAAACGACATTCCGCGTTTGACTGGCGAGACTGGCGGCTAAAGCCCCATCCCGATTGTCCCCATCGTCTCCACCGTCCCCATCGTCTCCGTTTTCCCGGCTTTACACGCCGCCGCTACTCTCTACTGCCTATTGCCTACTACCTTCCTTTCAGCTTCTCAGCTTCCCCGCTTCTCAACCGGTCGGCTTTGCCGCCCAGCGAAGTTACAGGCGGCCAACCTTGCTATTGCCGAATGAAAAAGAGAGATACATCGTGTGATTTTCAGCTTGTAGTTTGGTATTTCTTTGAGTATAACAGAAGTGTCTTTTGCATGACCCAGTAGTGGGATTGGAAGGAATTAGAAGATGAAAGCAAGTTATTTGCATCCGCGGGATGAACTGGTCCAGACGATTTCCCGCATTTATCGCAACCGGATGACGACTACATCCGGGGGCAATCTTTCGATTTTGGATGAGAACGGGGACCTGTGGATCACGCCGTCTGGCGTGGACAAGGGTACGCTGAAACCGACTGACATCATGTGCGTGAAGAAGGACGGGACGATTGTCGGACCGCACAAGCCGTCGTCCGAGTATCCGTTCCATCGCGCCATCTACAAGGCGCGTCCTGATATCAAGGCGATCGTGCACGCGCATCCGACTTCGCTCGTCGCGTTTTCGATCGCGAAGAAAATCCCGAACGTCAAACTCTACCCCGCATCGTTCGCCTGCAACGGAACGGTCGCCTTCGCGCCTTACGGCGTACCAGGCAGCGAGGACTTGGGACACAAGATGGCGGCAGCTTTCGCGAAGGGGTACGACAGCGTCGTGCTGGAAAGCCACGGCGTTTGCTGTGGCGGTGCAAACCTGCAGGAAGCCGCATTGCGCGTGGAGACGTTGGAGTTCACTTGCGAAGCGGAGATTCAGGCGGCGCAGATGGGCAAGCCGATCGCGCTGACGGATCGTCAGCTTGCGCTTGCCACCGAATTTGATCCGCAATTGCCGTCGATGAAACACAGCGTGGCGAAGATGACGATTGGCGAGAAAGAGGCGCGTTGCCAGATCTGTCGTTTTGTGGAGCGCGGCTATGCGCAACGTTTGTTCACGGGTACGACCGGAACGGTTTCGGCGCGTGTAGATGCCGACTCCTTTGTGATTACGCCCCGCGCCTATGATCGGCGTCAGGTCTCTCCCGAAGAACTCGTGCTGGTGAGCAAGGGAAAGGTCGAGTCGGGCAAGGTTCCCGCCGCCGAGGTGCTGGCGCATCAAGCGGTGTATGCGGCGCAGCCCGAAGTGAACGCCGTGATCAACGCCTGTCCGCCCAATACGCTTGCCTTTAGTTTCATCCATCAGGTGGTCGATACGCGGACGTTGCCCGAATGCTACATCTTCCTGCGCGAGGTTAGCCGCTTTCCGTTCGACACGTTGTACAAGAAACCGGAGACGCTGGCGAAAAAATTGTCCATGCGGTATCCTGCCGCCATTCTGGACAACAACGGGGTGATGGTTGTCGGCCCCGATCTTCTTTCCGCGTTTGACAAACTCGAAGTGCTGGACTGCTCTGCCGGAGCGATTCGCGGAAGCCTCCCGTTGGGAGGGATTGTTCCGATGAGCGACCAAGTCATCGAGGATATCATTGTTGCCTTTAATTTGCCGAAGTAAACGAGTATGAGCGATTCCCAATTAACAATTCTTGCGATCAGTGATTTGCATTACACGGGACTGTCCCGCCAGACCGCGCAGATGGTTCCGTGCCGAGGCGAGTTGGCGAGAACCCTTTTGAAGAAGGTCTTTCTCCGTTTGCAGCACGAGGGGGTCAAGCCCGACGTGGTGGTCGTCTTGGGCGATTTGACGGAAGACCGTGCGGATCCGAATGCGCAGTTGGATTTGATCTCCCTGCAAGGCGAACTGGTTCAGTGCGGGTTGCCCGTCATCGTTCTGCCGGGCAATCACGACATCGATCCGGAACAATTTAACGAATGCTTCAATACGCCTCCCGGAATCTACCGCTACAACGGATACGGGCTGGTCGTGTTGAACGATCATTATGGCGACGCGCACGAGTGTACGCGCGGACCAGAGTCGTTCCAGTTGCTGAAAAAGGTACGTGCGGAGAATCCGGACATTCCGCTTGTGGTTCTGCAGCACGCGCCCATCTATCCTCCGATCGACTCCAACTATCCGTACCGCCCCGTAAACGTGGGCGAGATTATCGAGTCGTACGAGAAGAACGGCGTGATCCTTTCCCTCAGCGGTCACTACCACACGGGGCAGAAGGCACGCGTCCACAACGAGATTTTGTACCACACGGTCTCCGCGCTCTGCGAACCTCCATTCAATTTCAGTTTAATTCGACTGAACGGCACCAAGATCGAGATTCAGGAAGAAAGCCTTCAGCTGACAACCTCGAACATCACGGACTTCCACTGCCATACGGAATTCGCGTTCTGCGGCACGACAATCGATAGCGCACCCGCCATCGCGCTTTCGCGCACGATGGGTGTGCAAACACTGTGCCTTGTCGAACACGCCTTCCAACTCTACTTCCCGGACAAGCACACGGCGCTTGACTTCGCGTGGCAGTCCAAGCCCGAAATGGTGGAAGCCGCATGGAACACGCCGGGACGCGGACGGATGGAAGCGTACCAGCGTTTCGCGAAGCAGCTTCGTTTCCAGGGAGTCAAAATCGGTTTGGAACTGGACTTGTACGGAGATGGCGAACTCCTCCTGCATGACGAGGATGAGAAATTCGGATGGGACGTGTTGATCGGAGCGGTTCACCGCATCAACGGGTTCGAACGCGGGAAAACCACGCAGTCCCAGGCGGAGGAGATGTTCATGCGCGACATCACCAGCCTCGTCAGCTACAACATCCAGATTCTCGCACACCCATTCCGTTTCTTCGCGAAGAACGGATTGAAGCCCCCTGTCGATCTCTATGCGGAGATCGCAGGTCTGTTGTCGGACAACAACGTGTGCGCGGAAGTCAACTTCCACAACTTCAACTTCCCCGCCAACCGGTTCTCCGCCTATCGTCCCGATCCGGAGTTTTTCAAACTCTGTGTCGAAAAGGGGGTGAAACTGTCGTTTGCCTCCGATGCACACGAACTGGCGGAAGTTGGCGAGTTCTGGCCGCACGTACATGCGCTCAAGCAGGTGGGGATCACCTCCAAGTCCTTTGCTCAGTGCATGTTCTCGCTGAACAAAACGAATTAAGCCATGTTGCGACTGTTCGCCACTTCGTTCGTCTCGGACACGGATCACCTTCCGTTGCCCGCCGACAAGCCTGCGAAGTGGAATCAGTTCGACCCGCTGGCACGTCGTTGTTACCATGCGGCGTTCGCGATCTTCTCCCGTCTCCCCGCTGAATGCGTGGATCGCATTCGAACCGCTACGGTTTTGCTGGCCCCGGAAGGATCGGATGCGACGAACAACGCCTATTTCGCAGACTATCTGGAAAACGGGCGGGAACTGGGAAGCGGTCTTTTGTTCCGTTACACCTTGCCTAGTTGCGCGCCCGCCGAAGTCGCCATTGCCTTCGGCTTACAGGGACCGCTCTTCGCGGAACGCGCACCGATTTCAGAGTTGCCGTCCATCCTTCCGTGGCTCGACGCGATGGCGACCGTTGAATCGCTCGATGCCGTCCTCCTGCTGGTGGCGGAGGATGACCGTGTCACGGGACTGCTCTTTCGGAACGAGGCGAAGAAAGACAGCGCCCATTCTCAGACATTTGACACATGGCAACTGCCGCATATAGCGGCTGTCGTTCCCAGCTACAATCATTCGCAGACGCTTCCCGCGATCGTGAACGATCTGTACTGCCGTGTCCCACTCGTGGTGGTGGTGGATGACGGTTCAAATCCGCCAATCGACCGCGCCTCCCTGCCAGATTCCCCCCATGTCGTGTTGCTACGCCATTCGACAAATGAAGGGAAAGGTGCAGCGTTGCTGACCGCGTTCACGTACCTACATCGTGAAGGGTATGCGTGGGCGGTCACGCTGGACTCCGATGGGCAACATGCGGCGTCTGACTGGGTTTCATTCTACCAAGCGATTGCCTCCGATGCTTCCCCCGCCGTCTGGATTGGATGCCGAAGATTCGGCGACAACGTCCCGACCTCATCCCGTTTTGGACGCGCCTTCTCCAACTTTTGGGTACGCTTGGAAACGGGCGTATCCTTGCGCGATACGCAGAGCGGTTTCCGTGCCTACCCACTGGCATTCACGGAAGAGTTGCGGCAACACTGCGCTACGCGGCGATACGATTTTGAAATCGAGTCTCTTGTCTTCCTGATGCAGAGCGGTGTTCCGGTGCACGAGTTGCCCGTCTCCGTGTTTTACGAGTCGCCCGAAAAACGGGTGAGCCATTTCGACAAGTTCCATGACAATGCGCGGTTGAGCTGGTTGCACACGCGGTTGGTCTTTCGTCGGCTACTGCCATTTCGCCGCAAGCGGTTGGTAGAGGAGAAACGCGATCCCGATGCACTGACGGTTCGCGACTGGCTCTTTCATCCGTTACGCGTGATCCGCCGACTCGTCACCGATCATGCCTCGCCGCTAGAATTGGCGTTTTCCACCTTTCTCGGAATCTTCCTCGGCGCACTGCCGATTTTCGGTGCGCATATTGCTGTGATCGCGTATGTCACGGCACGATTCCGGATGAATCAGGCGGTTGCGCTCTCCGCACAGGGACTCTGTACACCACCGTTTGTTCCCGCGCTCTGCGTGGAACTAGGACATTTGCTCCTGCGAGGAAGTTGGTTGACCGATCTAGCGTGGATGAGGCAGCCCACGGCGTATCTTTCCCGCTACGGAGAATGGTGGATTGGTTCTCTCGTGGTAGGACCGGTCCTGGCGATTGCGCTGTCGCTACTCGTCTATGCGCTCGCGAATGTCTGCCATGCTCGGAAACGGAGGGAACGGGAATGAACCCGGACGCGACAGTTCGTCGAGGGAATCGACTCGGTTTCGCCATCTTCCGTTTCATTCTGTCCATTGCGGGAGCGAGAGGCGCGTATCTTCTCCTCTTGCCCGTGACTGGCTGGTATGCGTTGACAGACCGTGCCGCACGACAAGGTGCTCTCCCCTACCTTGCGCGACGTTTTCCTGCGCACTCGAAACTCCGCCTGTTTTTCGATGTCTGGCGTCTGTTCTACCATCAGGGGAAAGTGCTGATTGATCGGGGACTGGTAATGGCGTATCCGGATCGGTATCAAGTTCGTGTGAAATGCGATGATGCGGCGTTGTTGGGTACGGGAACAAAGGGCGGGGTGGTGATTCTCTCCCACGCAGGAGCATGGCAAGCCACACTGCCGTTCCTATCGCGCCAGTGCACGGACCGCCGATTCGACCTAATCATGCGCCCGGAGGAAAACCCGGCAGCAGATGCCGCGTTTCATTTGGCACAGTCAGAAGAGAGGATTCGAATCATCCCGCCCGATCAGTTTATCGATCATGCGGCGGAGCTGGTGGAACGAGTAGAGGGCGGTGGATTCGTCATGACGATGGGTGATCGACTCTACGGCGCGGCAGCAAAGAGCATACAGTTTTTTGGAAGCCCCGCACGATTCCCATCCGCCCCGTACCGACTGGCGAGAATGTTGGAATGTCCGCTCTATGTCTTGTTTGCCGTCAAGGCTGGGACGCGAGAATTCGACATTGAAATCCGCGAGATTCCTCCGAACCCGCAATCTTATGCCGATGCCCTCCAACGCTTTCTAGAAGCGTATCCATACGAAGGCTACCTCTTCCGCGACTGCTGGCAAGCGGAATAGATGGTTAGGTAGTTAGGTGGTTAGGTAGTTAGGTAGTGTACTGTCGCCCCTACGGGGCTATGGAAGGGACAACGTCCCCGTTGCCTCACTTCGTTCGGAATGAAGAATGAAAAATGACGAATGACGAACTGTAGCATCTCCCTTCATTCTTCATTTTTATCTTTTCATTCTTCATTGCGGCTTTGCCGTCGCCCCTTTTCCCTCTTGAATCCACAAATTAGATTTGATAACCTAACCCCGTTTTCAGTTCGGAGGGGAGGACGGTATGACCAGAACATCTGTCGATATCCTTGATTATTATGATGAGGAAGTCGTGCAACGGATCACGGAAAAATACGGTTACAGCGAGCGAGAAGCGCTGGAGCTGTTCCTGAATTCGCAGACCTACCGTATGCTTGCGAACCCTGCGATGGAAATGTGGCAGTTCGGTCCAGAAGGAATCTTCAACATTTGGGAAAGCGAAAAGATAACGGGTTCCCCAAAGAACTCGGCTTATCTGAGGATGGAGTAAGCGATGAGCAAGGAATTCTGTTTTTTCATCTATCTGCTTGAGAGATACGCCGAGCATCTTGGCGTGACAGCCGACATCGCATACAATCGGTTGTCACAAAAAGGACTTGTTGATTACGCCATAAACATGTACGAGCTTTACCATGTAGAGTCGATTGAGAACGCATTTGCAGATCTCGATAGGCGATTGTCAGCATAGCGTAGTCTCCATACGCAATCTTCATTTTTATCTTTTCATTCTTCACCGCTAATGGTTGACGGGAATTGTAAAGCTTGATGAAACCTAAAAAGAATGTCCTTTCACAACAAGTACGTCCTTGCTTGCAAACGGCAACGCGTTTGATGAAACCTAAAAAGAATGTCCTTTCACAACACGCGGATGTACAGGGCGAACTCGTCCGCGGTTTGATGAAACCTAAAAAGAATGTCCTTTCACAACCTGTTCCGTACGTTTGCCCGAACGTATCCGTTTGATGAAACCTAAAAAGAATGTCCTTTCACAACCTCTCTTGTTTACACCTGAACGCAAGTTTAGTTTGATGAAACCTAAAAAGAATGTCCTTTCACAACTTCCAGGCTGGCGCCGCCAGAGGGATTCGGTTTGATGAAACCTAAAAAGAATGTCCTTTCACAACTAGCCAGGCGTAGAACGCCGTGCGGCTCGGGTTTGATGAAACCTAAAAAGAATGTCCTTTCACAACCGACGGGCGTGTATTGGGAAAGCCCCTGCCGTTTGATGAAACCTAAAAAGAATGTCCTTTCACAACCGACGATCCGCCTACGCGCGACGACGTGCGGTTTGATGAAACCTAAAAAGAATGTCCTTTCACAACCTTTTAAAGGTCACGCTCAACGAGTACAGGTTTGATGAAACCTAAAAAGAATGTCCTTTCACAACCTTCGCGCTCACGGATGGAGACCGGCGGAGTTTGATGAAACCTAAAAAGAATGTCCTTTCACAACGAATCTCGCAGTACCCGCGCGCGTCGCGGGTTTGATGAAACCTAAAAAGAATGTCCTTTCACAACCGTTTTCGCCGGACGACGCAAACAGCATGAGTTTGATGAAACCTAAAAAGAATGTCCTTTCACAACCTGTTGCCGCTCGACGCCTCCAAGCCTCCGCGTTTGATGAAACCTAAAAAGAATGTCCTTTCACAACCTCACGCACAGCACGTAGTGGTACACGTACGTTTGATGAAACCTAAAAAGAATGTCCTTTCACAACTATCGTGCCTATTCATGATTACAAATTTGAGTTTGATGAAACCTAAAAAGAATGTCCTTTCACAACCATTTTGGCTAGGTGGGGGAAAAAGTG
>JAFYDR010000001.1 GCA_017544725.1 Kiritimatiellia bacterium | reverse complement strand
GACCTCGTCTATGACGAGAACTACAACACGCCAGACGTCTTCCTTGAATCCGTCATTTCTTTCGGGGACACCTACATCGACACGGAGGTCATCGGGCGTTCGGGAGTCCGTGCGGAGGCAGACCTCGAGTGGATGGACGTTGGAGGGGATCAGTGTGTGCTTGGCGCACGTGCCACCTGGAGTGGGAATGACCGTCTCATGCCCATTCACATTTGGAACAAGCTACTTGTCGGATATGGAAAGTATTACCAAAATGAATTCAAATACACGGTCGGAACCCGTTACCTCGTTCAGGGTGAGCTGAACGCCGGCAGCCAGACGCTCATCGTGAACGGCGAGACGGTCTATGCCTCGTCTATCGCCGACTCCTACAACACCGGCCGCAACCTCTACCTCTTCGCCAACAATCGTGGAGGTACGGCAAACACCCAGAGCCGGATCCGCCTCTACTCGATGAAGATCTGGCTGGACAACGACCTGAAACGCAACTTCAAGCCCTGTATGAAAAACGGAGAAGCCGCCCTCTACGACGAGGTGAGCGAAACGATCTTCTACCCGCAGCAAAACGCGCTCCAGGGCGAGATCGCGCCCGAACCGGCGGAGAAAGGTTTCTACTTCGTCGAGTACATTCAGGCGAACGGAATCAACTATCTAGACACCGGAGTCCGTTCCCGTTCCGGTATCCGCGTGGCGGGTGAGATGGAATGGACGCAGGTGCGGACACGCAAAGAGGAAAACGATTACTTGTCAGCCAGAATCAATCAGTACGAACGTGCCTACCTTGGCGCTGCAAATGCGGGTAACCAAGCATCGCGTCTCTATCCCTTCCATGAGGCGGACAAGACCTTCTGGTCTGGGTACGGTTCTCAAGGCATCTATCCGAACGTCTATACGACGAACCTCGTAGAGCAGGAGGAGACCGATCCCGACACGGGTATCGTCACCACCAACCTCGTCGAGACTGTATCGACCAACCTGTATGCGATAACAAGAGGCACCCGGTACGCTTTTGACGTCTCCTACGCGGTCGGCTCCCAGACAATCGATATCAACGGAGAGCGTATCATGGAGGCGCACAGCGACGCAACCGTTGATTCGGGCGGCAACCTCTACCTCTTCGCTGCCAACCGGGGTAACACGCAACCAGCCTATTACAATGCGCACGCCCGTTGCTACGGGTTGAAGATTTGGCAGGACGGTATCCTCGTGCGCGACTTCAAGCCGTGCGTGAAGGACGGATGGGCGATGCTCTACGACACGGAAACCCGCGCACTCTACTGCCCCGTGCCACTTATTCCCGCCAAGGGCAATGTGGGGGCGTATCAGCCTACTGGCGAGGAGAAACCGGAGTATTATCTGGACTGGGTCGATACTGACGGAACGCAATACATCGATACCGGCGTAACCGCCCGTGATGGTACGGCAGCCGAGTTCGAGATGGAGTGGAAGCAGTTCGCTTACTCTAGTGACTGGGAATTTCTCGGTGCCCGCACCAGCGGAAACCGCCGCTTTCTGATGTGGCACGTGGTGAAAAATGCTCTGTCTTATGGTTACAACAGTTTCTGGTATCCCGACTCGCGTAATCCGGCGGCAACGGTTGGTGGAGACAATGCCAACAAAGTACTCGCTGTGGCGAACCACAAGTACCATGTCAGCACTGCTCTCGACAACGGCTCGCAGGTCATTACGGCGGACGGTACAACAATCGTCAACCGTACCGACACGGATGGCGTGAACGCGGGGTGCAACCTCTACATCTTCGCCGACGACAAGGCCGGTACCGCGCAGTTCTTCTGCCAGGCGCGTCTCTACTGGTTGAAGATTTGGCAGGATGGGTTCATTATGCGCGACTTCCGTCCTGTACTGCTTGACAACGGATGGGCTGCGCTGTGGGATGCGCGCCACAACGAGATCTACTCTCCGAACAAGCCATTCAGCGCCGTCGGTCCCGTCGGCAACAAGGTGGTCATCCACTACGGAACGATGCTGTTTATCAAATAAAGGAGCGGCGTTCACTCTGCATGGGGTGCAGGCATGGTACCCTGCGAACAGAACACGGCGACGGAGGGCTGGCGCCCTCGCGAAACGAGGAAAGGGAAGTCGATGGAAATGAAACGGAGAAGTTTTTTGGGCGGGATGCTGGCGACGGGTGCGTTGCCTGTGCTGGGAATCCCGGCAACGGGACGGATCGCGCGGATCGGGTTGATTACCGACACGCACGTGCTGCAAACGCTGGAGAGCTGTTCCCGCGTCAAGGCTGCGCTGGAGTTGTTCAAGTCAAAGGGTGCGGAGATGGTTATCAACTGCGGTGACATCGCCGACCGCCACTATCCCGAAGGTTACCGCTTCTATCGCCAGACCATCAATACGGTCTTTCCCGATCCCGCCTCGCGGCCTAAGGAAATCTTCGTCTATGCCTGGCATGATCTGATCCAGCACGAGAAGTACATCGGAAAGACCGATCACGTTGCCGCGTTCGAGAACGTGCGCAAGGAACTGCAAGCTCCCAACCCGCCGTTCTGCGACTTCGTGTGGAAAGGCCTGCCCTTCATCGTAACCACGCAGAGCGTCGGCACGAAGGGTTTCCACACGTGGGACGACTTTGCAAAGACAGTTGCGCGTGTTTGTGCCGACAACCCCGGCAAACCGGTCTTCGTGTGCGACCACCTGCCGCCCGCCGGTACCACCTTCCACAGTCGCCAGTGGGGTAGCGAAAATTGCCGGAAGATTCTCAACCGCTTCCCGCAGGTCGTCTCGCTCTCCGGCCACGTTCACGGCACACTCGTCTGCGAGCGCCAGATCTGGCAGGGACAGTTCACCGCCATCAACGCGGGCTGCCTCCAGACTTGGGGTGGATTCGCTCCCGGTTCGACACCGCCGCCGCAGGCCAAGCCGAACTACGGTGCCATTCTACTCGACGTCTTCCCGGATCGCCTCGTCGCCTACCGTTACGACGTGCGTGACGGCTCCGAATTCGGTCCTCCGTGGGTCGTTCCGCTCCCCTTCGTCGCGGCGAACGCGCCCTACTGCCCGTGCGCGGCGGCAAAACGCCAGAAGCAGACCCACTTCGCCGAGGGCGTGAAAATCTCTGTCAAGCCCGTCGGTTCTCCCATCTCCGGCTACGAGGTGACCATCCCTGAATCCACCGTTGGACCGGATGCCTTCATGTACCGCATCCGTTGCCAGCGTAAAAACGCCGACGGCGAATGGGTGACCTTCTCACAAGATGACATCTTCAGCGAATTCTGGAAAACGAAGAAGGAACGCACAGGATGGTCTCGCCACACGTTGGCGACCGGCTTCTTCACCACCGGCGCAACCTACCGCGTCTCCGTCGCGCCTGTCGATTTCTTCTACCGCGAGACCAAGCCCGTCTTCGCCGAGTTCACAGCCTTGCATCCTGCGCAGAAATCGCTCTGGCTCTGTGAGAACCCGATGGACACGATGCGGTTTACCGAATATGGGAAGCCGGTGGATCGTGCGATGGACGGCAGCTTCGCGCCGCCAAGCGGTCAAGGCACTTTCTGGCTCACGGATGGCGTCTTCGCCAAGGTTGAAGGCGGGAAGCGGCATCAGTTGCTCGTGGATCTCGACAGCGACCAGCCCGACGGCGAATGGTGCGCGTGGCGTATCTCCCTCCGTGCGCGTGGCGGTCGCGACCTGCATCAGGTGCAGAGCGTTCCAGGAAAACCGGGAACCCTCCGTTATATCTTTCCGTTCACCCCGCCGAAAGATGGAAATTTCCCGGAAAGCTGCGACCTAATCTTCAACTACGTGAGTCCACGCTCCTGTCTCCGTGTCCGTCGCGTCGAGCTGGTGGTTGGGTAGCTTTGCCCCACGCCGCAAGCGACGCGACACTGGGCAGCTTCCGGTTATTTTTTCATTCGGTGGTGGCAGCATTCGCTGCCGCCACCACTTCGTCCCAGCCAAAAACGCGGCGCATGGAAGATGTTAACGGGTAGTCGCGATTCCAAGGTCGGTCGAAAACCAGAATACGGCTATCGCTACGGTTTTGGAGTAGGTCAAGTGCCAAAGGGGAATCGTCGATGAATAGGTCGAAACGTGTCTGCTCGAACGCTTCGCGTGTCAGCAGACGTGGATCGGCGGAGTCGCCTCCGCTCCAGCGGCCATACTTGTCGAGGCAATAGAAGGGTAGTTCGGGGAAACCATGTTGTCGCAACCACCCCTGCGAAACATTCGCAGTCTGCAGGGGACGTCCGGTCACGATGACAACCTCGTGTCCCTGTTTCAAAAGCTGAGCGACACCCTCGCGTGCACCGGGGGTTTCCGGAAGTCCTTCCAAAGCCCCTTTCCAATGGGCTCCGCGCATTAGGTGGAGATACTCCTCGTCGGTCAGATGGAACGACTGCTTGAGATCGAAGGCAAAAATTTTCTCATACGGAACATGAATGTCGAAGAGAGCTGCCGCCAAACGCGACAGCTCTCTTGCCGTTTCCGTCAGTACGTCATCCATATCTACGTAGATTTTCATCACGCGGAGATCGTTTTGGGTTCGGAGTTCGAGTCGGGTGGAATGCGCCTCTGCACATCTGCATTGTCGTAGTTTTCCCTTACGCAGAAGAGCGCGGGCATGGTATGCCCGCGCACAGAACAGCAAGGGTAGCGACAATGGGAGGGACGCACTTGCCACACAGGGTTACTGCACGTTCTGCCAGTAGCCTTCCACCCAAGTACGGCGCACAGGGCGTCCGTAGGCATCCTGCTGGACCTGCCAGTGACCTTCTACCCAGACGCGCTGTTGCGCGGGAGTGGTCGTGGTGGTTGTCGTGGTCACCGTGGTCTGCTGCTGGATGGGGGCGGGTTCCGCCACCGGCATCGGCTGCTGCACGACGACCTGCGGCTGTTGCTGAACCACAACCTGCGGAGCGGGCTGCTGGACGACCACCGGAGCGGGCTGCTGAACCACGACCGGTGTCGGCTGCTGCACGACCACTGGCGCAGGGGCGTAGTAACGCGGACCACCGATGATCGCATCCACGGTTCCGGCAACGATTCCAGCGCCAATCACGCCAGCCGCGAATCCGAGACCGCCGTCATACCAGCGGTGATGGTGGTGGTGCCAGTACGGGCCAGGGCCCCATCCGTGATGCGGGCCGCCGTGGAAACCATGCGGACGCGCCATCGCAGGTGCGCAAACCATCGTCGCCGCCATAACAATCGTCAACAAAGCCAAAATGCTCTTCTTCATACCTTCACCTCTTCCTTTCTCATCCGCCCTTGGGGGGCGTCAACAATAACGTATTCGCAAAAGAAAAACGGTTTTCCAAAATTTTTTTGTTTTTTTGCAAAGGACGGGGGTCCCCCCGAAGTCCCCGGGGCTGTGCCCGGGGACCCACGAGAAAGACGGGGGCGGGGCAGTGCCCGGGGACCCACGAGAAAGACGGAGGGCTGTGCTCGGAGGTTGTTACCTGTTCAGTGCACGGGCATTCTTGCTCGTGTTCCGCACGGACAGGTGGGCACCTCCCCTTTCGCCTAGCTCTCCCAGCTTTACACGCCCAGCCCGCTTTTCAGCTAGCGGCGTTAGCCGTTAACATCATGGGCTGGGTGAAGAGGATTTCGCCGGAATTGTCGGTGGCGTATGCCTTGGCGCGGAGATAACCGTGCTTGGCGGCATCTTCCCCCACCTGGAATGCCAACTCAGTCCCTGTCTCCTCCTTGACCACGCCCTGCTTGGAGATCACCTGGAAGCGGGCGGGTTTGTCGGTCTTGACCAGCAACTTGCCCGAATCGAAGGAGATGTGCGTGAAGCGCAGGATGCCACGTCCCTTGATCGCGCCATACCAATTCCCCTGCCGATACGCCTTGAGGCATTCGTGTACCGTCCGTTCCGGGACGAGCAGGACGTTGACCCCCTCGGTTCGCGACCAGTCCGGCACGAAAAACCCAAAGCACTGGCGTCCTTTGGAGAGCGCGTAATCCCAGTAGTCCTCCGTAAACTGCGTGGACCACGGATAGTTCTTGCTCGGAGTGCAGCTTTGATTGAAGACCTCGCAACCCAGCACGCGGGGGTCGTGATCCAGCACCTCCACGACGAAATCCTTGCTGAGGCGGCTCCACGACGGGTGGTTGATCGTCACACCGCCGCCATCGGGGAAGATCAGCCCACGAATCATCCGGTCGATCGCGACCCGCCACGGTTCACCGCTACCGAAGTGATAGCCGTGCGACTTCGTGCGGAAACGGTTCCGCGCGTCGAAGGTACCAGAGCGGAAGGCGGAGCCGGGTGCGCACATGTGGAACGAACCGAAGGGCGAGATGAATCCGTGATGTTCGGCATTCGGTGCCTCCAGAATGTGATCCGGCACGTTTTTAAAAACCAGTTCACCCTCCTTGAAGGGATAGTATTTCTTGTACCCCTCCTCGATCTCACCCGCCCACGGCTTCACGATCTCGTTCCAGTTGAACGGTCCATTCGTGCGTTTTCCGTTGACCATGACTGGGAAGTCGTGGTGGATCTGATAGTAGTTCTGCGTCATCGTCTTCATCGGCCACCACGGCGCAGAGGGGTAATAGTTGGAGAGGGTGAGGAATTCCAGACCTCGGTTCAGATAGGCGTCCAGAAAATTCTGACTGGTGCAATGACCGTGCGAGGTGGTGTGGATCTGTTTCAATGACGACCAGTCCAGCCCCGTGTAGGGACGCGGGTTACGTGGCGGAACCTTCTCGTTCTCCGCGCCGACTACGGGTAACGTCCACCCCATGCCACCGATCATGGCGGCACCTCCCGCCAGTTTCAAGAACTCTTTCCGTTTCATTTCGTCTCTCCTTTCAATTTCGCGAGGCTGTCCGCCAGTCCTCCGGGACGGTTGCGAAGCAACCAAGATTGTTCCAATACACGAGCAACCGATTCTTTCTGCCTCAACCAATCCTCGTCCGTACGGACCGTGCCATCGCCCTTGCGCCAGACCGCCTCGCCGAACGCGTCGAGCAGGGCGAAGTCGGCGCGGTCTTCCGTCGACAGACCTGCCGCCGCTTCCATCAACGGAATGCGTCGCATCTCCCTCTCCGCTTCGCGTAAGGTTTCGGCGGTGACGCCAGTCGGGAATGGCGCGTCGTGCGTACTGTTCAGCAACTGGAAAAATGCGGTGCAGTTGCACAACTTCGCACCGCTCTTCAGGTAGAGGTCGCCCAACCGCAACAGCGCGTCGGCAGCTGCGGCGTTCAGCGCGAACGCCCCAGTTGCCGCTGAGAGATCCACCTCCGCGTTCGTCGCCGCGCACCATGAGATCAACCCGCCATAAACGAAAGCGGGAATGCTCACCACCAACGGTTGCCAATGCCCCGCATCACCCCAGTCCGTCAGGAGGAAACCGGTGGCACCGTGTTCGATTCCGGCATGTGACGCGATGCGGATGTTTGCGGTCATGTTCGTCGTACGCCCGAAGAGTGAACGCCACGAGGAGGTACCGGGACAGACGTAGAAAGGAATCCCTGCATCGCGCAACGTTCGGCAGTGCGCGTCAAAGGGATGATCCTCCTCGTATCCCCATTCCAGCGCGACGATATCGCGCGGCAACTCACGCGCCAGTTCCGGGTGATGCAAGAACATGTCGTCCCAAAAGAGCATCGTGTGTCCACGATCCGACACCAACCGATGGACATCCTTCAGGAAATCGAGATAGACGCGGCCTTGACGCGCAGGGGCGTCCTTCGCGCCGCAAACGCTGCGGCTCTGCGGGCAGAGATCGAAGACCTCGTCACACCCGACATTGAAGAGAGGCGAGGAGAAGCAGGGCAGGAGCTGGTCATACAACCCTGCGAGGAAAGGTAACGTACGTGGATCTGTCGGACAGAGTGCGGAGGGATAATCGCGCGTGCCACCCCACGGCAACGGCGCACCACCTTGCGGCAACTCCGCCATGTCGCGGTATTCCTCGTGAGCTAGCCAGCGTTCGAGATGCCCGAAGGAATTTTGGTTGGGAACCAGCTCGATGCAACGATCGCGACAATAGGCATCCAGTGTGCGAATCTCGTCCGGCGTCATCGGCGAGGCATTCTGCCACACTGCCTCATGTCCGCGATAAGCGAAGGCGTGCTCCATGTAGAGCTGGAGCTGGTTGTAACGGAGCGCGGCGAAGAGATCGACCAAGCGGAAGAGCGTCTGCATGGTCGGCACCTTGTCGCGGCTGATGTCCAACATCACGCCACGTACCGGGAAATCGGGGGCGTCCTCGATGGTGAGGGCGGGTACGAACGACGGGAGTGTCCCCCCGCCCCCCCCGCACAGGGCGGAGGTAAGAAGGCATCGCAATGTTTGCGCCGCATAAAACGCGCCCTCGCGGTCGCCAGCCTCCACCTCAATTCCAGCGGGTGTCACGCGCAGCGAATACGCCCCCCGCGAATCCCGCAGGTGTTGTGGCCACGCCCCCCTTTCTCGTGGGCGGTGGGGCATTGCCCCCACCGCAAAGCGGATCGCCGCATCGCCCCCCTTTTTCTCGCAGGAGCTTGCCACCACCCTTTCTCGTAGGCGGTGCGGCACTGCCCCTGTTTCTCGTAGGAGGTGGGGCACTGCCCCCACCTCGCGCATCGCAGGCAGGATGAGATCGATGTCATCCGTCACCCATTCGATCACGCACTCGTGGGGCAAAACGAACACCCCATCCCCCGGCTCGTACCGCCGGGGAACAGGATAGATCGCTGGCAACCTTTCATCCATCCGCGTTCATTTCTTTTCGGAGACGCCATTGATGCCGAGGTCGATGTAGGCACCGCCCGTCTTGTTGATGACCTCGACGGCAAGGACGTTCTTGCCCGGCTTGACCGCCTTGCGGAAAGCGTCCATGTTGGCATCACGATCCTCGTAACGGGCGTTGTATCCGTCAAAGGTGTCGATCAGCTGGCCGTTGAGGTAGATTTTCGGGTCTTCATCGTAGAAGATCCGCCAGCTCACCTCGACGGGAATCTCGCCTTTGAACTCGAAGGTGCGGCGAAGCCAAATCGAGTTTGTTTCCCAAGACGTGCGAACAATGGATGTCTTGTGGTCGCGCTTGATGTTCTCGTTACCGAAGCCGGCGGGGCCACTCTTCCACTTGGAATCGTCGAACGCGGGCTGCGCCCAGTCGTCCGCCGGTTTCTCGGTGGTGTACTTCCACTCGTGCGGCTCCTTCTGCGAGGTCGGCAGGATCTCGTGATACTCTGGTACGAAAGTGTGTTCGGCGGCGCGGTACACCTGTTCGTGCGCGGCGCGGAGCTTCTGCGTGTCGTACTTGGCGACCTTGCGGTCGTAGGTGAGCAAGCCGTTGCGCTCGTTCTCCACGTCGGTCGTCTGGGTGTAGATCGAACCGCCCAGTCCGTAACGCGCGAACTTCGCGAGCCGCTTCATCAGATTCTCGTAGCGTCCCCACGAGGCCTCGACCGTGGTGTCGCTGACATATCCCCAGCCCTTCTGCGACCAGGCGTGATCGGCGATGATGTAACCGATGCCACCGAACTCGCCGAGTACAGAAATGCGGTCTTCCATTAGCGGGAACATTCCCGGACCGGGATAGTTGTGCATGTCGCGCGTATCACCCACACCGTGATCCGTCCAGCCCGACGGGCCGTTGACGAGGCGCGTCGGGTCGTACTGCTTGACCCACGTCTGCGTCTGGTTGGTCTTGCTCTTGCCGGGCTGCCCCCAACCCTCGTTGTACGGCACCCACATCACGATGGATGGGAAGGTCTGCAGCAGGTCGATCATCTGCTTCAGCTCGTCGCGGTAGAGCGCATAACGATTCTCCTTGTCGCCCCCGCCCGACGGCATATCCTGCCAAAGCATGATGCCGAGTTTGTCGCAGAGGTAGTAGTAACGAAGCGGCTCAATCTTGATGTGCTTGCGCATGCAGTTGAAACCGACTTCCTTGAGGTATTTGATGTCATACGCCATCGCATCATCCGAGGGCGGCGTCAGCAGACCATCCGGCCACCATCCTTGGTCAAGCGTTCCCTGCAAAAAGACCTTCTTGTTGTTCAGGAAGAAACGCCAGACGCCCTTCTCGTCGCGGCGACGCTCAATCTTGCGCATACCGAAGTAACCCTTCACCTCATCGGTTCCAGCGGGGGAACGCAACGTGATGCGCAGGTCATAGAGGTTCGGCGTTTCGGGCGACCACAACTGGGCGTTCGGCACCGGCAGCGTCACCGCCTCTCCCCACGCCTTTACCACGCCGACGGAAATCTCCTTGCCGTCCTTCATCACCGCCACGTCTGCCGCCGCTCCCATCAGCTCGCCACCGGGAATGACCTTCACCGCGACCGTACCCTTGTCGATGTCGGTCACGACTGTGTAACCGCGCACGTATGCGGCAGGCACGGTTTCCAGCCATGCGGTCTGCCAAATACCCGACATCCGCGTGTACATGCAACCATGCGGATTCAGCACCTGTTTCCCGACCGACTGGAAACCCGTGTTCGACGGATCCCACACGGAGAGGATCAGTTCGTTCTCGCCCTCCTTCACGAAATCCGTGATATCCACGGAGAACGGCAAGTTCCCGCTCTCGTGCGGCACGTCGGTTGCCTCCACGCCGTTGATGAAAACCTGCGTGCGGAAATCGACGCCGCCGAAGTTCAGGATCAGCCGTTCACCCGCTTTCATAGAGGCTGAGAAAGTACGGCGATACCACAGTTGTTCGGTCGGCTCCAACAAACGCCCCACGCCGGAGAGTGCGGATTCCAGCGCGAACGGAACCAAGATTTCGCCCTGCCATTCAGTCGGGCACTCGTCCGCCTTCTTCGTCACCGCATACTGCCACAACCCGTTCAAGTTCGTCCACTGCGCACGAACCAGATTCGGACGCGGATATTCGCGCCAAGCATTCTCCACCGTAATTTTCTCGCCCCACGGGGTCATCAACGGAACTTGAGCCGGTTGGTACGCCTGTACGGCAACCGCCACGCCGATTACGCCAACAATCATCGAACCTTTCATACATTTCTCCCATTTGAAACAGGCGACCTGCCGCCGCCCAATGCCCCCAGTATAACAAAACGGGAAAAGAAAGGAAAGGAGAAGCTGAAAAGCTGAAAAGAAGGCAGCAGAAGGTGCATGTGCTGTTTTGTACGCGGGCATTCTTGCTCGCGTTTGTATCGCGTCACAGACTCTAGCTTACCTAGGCAAAAGCCCCCTCCTAAAAGCTAACAGCTGCAAGCCAACAGCTAACGGGCGCCGTCCCCTCCTAAAAGCTAACAGCTACAAGCTAAAAGCTAAACAGCAACTTTCCCAAAAAATCCTATTGGCAGAGGCGGGGAAATATGGTATAGTGAACTTTTCTGTTGATTACGACAAGGAGATTTGGAAATGAGCCAACACAGCAGTTTGAAAGGTTCGGGGAAAATCACCGCGAAACGGAATGTCCTGAAGCGTTTTGAACGTATTGACCTGTTGAAGAAACGCGGTCAGTGGAAGGACGGCGACCGCGGTCTCGGTCTTCGCAAGACCAAGCCGGAAGCCTAGTTGTCCCTTTTGCACCCTTTGAAAAACACACGGGAGGCTAGTGCCTCTTGTGTGTTTTTTCGTTTGAGACGGGAGGTTTTCGATGAAACGAATGGTTGCCTGCTTGTGCCTGTTGGCGTGTTGTCTCGTTTCCGTCCGTGCCGATCCCCCGCCGGAAATCGGCCGTCTGAACGAGGCGTATCAAAAGGGTCTGGCGAAAATCGCCGATGACTACAACAAGGGATTGACGACGGTCGCAGAAGATTACCTGATCGAGCTGAAAAAGCTCTCCGCTCGCCTCAAGACGCAGAAGGACAAGACTGGCATGGCCGCAGTTCGCCAAGAGGTGAACCGGTATCTCACCGCGCTTCACGCCGAACCCGATCCATTCGAAACCGTACCGGAGTTGACCGACGAAAACATCGTCAAGGAACCCCTCGCTCTGCGCGAATTGCAACGCTCCTACGTTGCGGCTCGTACCGCGAAGGAGCTGCAGCGCAACGAGGAGGTCGGAACCCTGACCGGGAAACTGTTGGGCGGACTGGACAAGTTGCGCGAGAAAAACGCCGAGAATGAGGAAGTTGCCGCCGCGTTCAAGAAGGAGGCGAACCGCATTCGCGTCGCGATGCAGCGGAAGGACTTTGCCCCTCGTACGTTGAAGGAGAACAATATCGTCTGCCGTGCCTTGCCGCCGGAACCGGATGTGAACCGCCTGAAGGAGCGGATGGACACCGCACTTTCCCGCTCCAGCACCTCGTCAATCTCGGGCCTAAACATGACCGAGCTGCCGCCGCACATCCAGGCGTTTCTGTTGAAGCCGCTGGACTACGATCCGAAATGGCCGCCGGAGATCGCGAAGTGGAAGTTCGAGGGAACGGGAAACTACTCGCATGACTACTATCTGTATAACCAGCCCGGTATCCCTGCCGAATTCGGGATCTTCTCGTATGCCAAGACGATGAAAGCGTACATCCGCGGGACGAAACAGAAAGAGGTGTCTGCCGTCGGTACCCACACCGTCCGTTGGACGGGCAAAGCAATGTCGTGGTTGCTGAGGGACAGCCGTGATTTGGTCTGCACAGTTCTCTTCCGTACTCCGCGTCCCGCGCTGAGCGAGACGGAGGGCCCCGCCGCTTGCGTGGCGGTTTACAGCGTCGATGAGGGAGACAAGCTGATCGCATCTTACACGATTCCTATGACGCAGAAGACGACGGAACTCTACGTCGCCAAACATTACTCCTACAACCGCATGAACATCAAGTGGGTCGGCACGAAGCGGAAACGCGGATTCACGATTCCCGACCACATGCCGATGCGCGTGGTGATCGGTGTGGTCGGATTCGCGAAGGGCGAGGAAATCGACGCGACGATCGAGATCCTGCCCGCTCGCCAGAATGAGGAGATGTGACCATGCGAATCCTCTTCCGATATGTCCTGCGCGAATTCCTCGTTCCATTCTTCTATTGCCTGATCGGATTTATCGGGATCTATGTGATGTTCGAGTTGTTCAACTCGTTCTCTCGTTTGATGGAGGCGAAGCCGGGCACCTGGACGGTGGTTGCGTTCTTCGCGGGCTATCTCAGCCCTTACCTGAAATGGCTGGTTCCGGCGGCACTGCTGCTGGCTACGCTCTACACGATGTGGAACTTCTGCCGCCACAGCGAAATCACCGCCATGCGCGCCAGCGGAATCGGGTTCTCCGCGATTGTCTCTCCTCTGCTTTTCATGGCGTTCCTCATGGCCTGCGGCGTGGCGGTACTCGACGAATTCTACGTGCCGGATGCGGCAGAGTGGGCGAAGGATTTTCGCCAGGCGCGTTTCCGCCATGTCGATGCGAACGTCTATTCCAACATCCCCTACTACAACCAGCAACAGCGGCGGATCTGGCGCGTCGATAAGATCGACGGGCGTCATCCGCACGTACTGGAGGGTGTGACGATCTCCATAGATCGTACCGACGGAAGCCGCGAGGTCGATATCGCCAGTAAGAAGGCGGAGTTCCTCGACGGAGAATGGTGGCTGCACTATCCTCTGTACCAGTACTTCGACGAAATCGGCAACCCGATTCCGAATCCGATGCCCGCGCTCACGAACCTGGTATTCCGCGCCTTTCCCGATTTCAACGAGTCCCCGCGCGACTTCCTGCTGATGAACAAGCCGTGGGAATACTACTCGACGCGCGACCAGATCCAATACCTCCGCCAGAACTCGAACGTCTCCGATTATTCCTCCAAAATCTTCGATGTCCACGCCAAGTTGGCCGCGCCGTTCTCCTGCCTCATCATTACCCTCTTCGCGATTCCATTCGGTGTCGCCACGGGCAGGCAGAGCGTCTTCAAGGGCGTGATTTGTGCGGTTGGACTTTTCTTCGCGTTCTACGCCGTCCACATTCTCTGCATGATCTTGGCGAAGAACGGTCTGATTCCGCCAGCCCCCGCAGCATGGGCCGCCAATGCGATCTTCCTCGTTGTCGGTCTCTGCCTCTTCTGGCGTCAGCGATAGCCATTGGCATAGCTTGTATTGTAGCTTCTAGCTTCTAGCTTCCAGCTATTAGCTTTTAGGAGTAGTACCTTCTGTCTAGAGCCAATTGCAAAACCCCAAAATATATCTCACGCAAAGTTCACGAAGTACGCAAAGTTCTGCTCATAGAATTACTTTGCGTGGGAAGTAGGTTTTGCAATTGCCCCGGACAATCAAAAAGAGATTTTGGTTCTTCCAAGAAGAATGTGGAAAGCCCTGAAGGGGAGCCGGAACGTCGCACGGCAACACGCCATACCACACCGCCCTCTGCCGCCCTTTCAGCACATCACCATTCGTCACTCGTCATTGGCGGCGTTAGCCGCCTTGCTTCTCAGCTGGCGTCAGCGGTAGGCTTTTGACGGGCGACACGCGGCTTGCGACATGCGGCACATCTTCATTCGTCATTGCGGCGTTAGCCGCCCCGTTCATTCGTCATTCGTCATTCGGCGGCTGTATAGCCGCCTTGCTTCTCAGCCTCTCAGCTGGCGGCGGCGTCAGCCGCCGCCTTCCCGCTATTCGTCGCCATCGTCTTCGACGCCGACGATCTTGCCGTCGAATTCCTGAAGCACTGTTTTAATCGCGGGATCGTCATAGAGATCGGCGTTGGAGAACGCGGGTTTCGCGACCGCACTCTCGGGTGCCGACAGCGCGGCAGGTTTCGCCGTCCGGATGGCGTTCAGTTTCCGCAGGATGTCATCGAGCGAAGCGGTTGTCGCGATGCGCGAACAACGGATCAGCGACATTTCCAGCAATGTCCGCACGGAGAGGGTGTAACGCATCTTGTTCTCAGTCTGCGTCAGTTCCTCGGCGATTTGCTGGAGGCGTCCTTCGTCGGTCAACGTGGCCTGCTTTTCGTAGGCGGCGATTTGGTCAGCGGTCGCCTCGATCGCCTCTTCATCGTTGCCGACATAGAGATAGACCAGCAGATTGCGGAAATACTCCATGATCTCGACGGCTAGGCGGTGGAGGTTCTTTCCCGCACTATCGAAATCGCCGACGAGCTTGAGGATCGTCTTTGCGTCGCCTGTCAAAATGGCGGTCGCCAGATTCTCCAGCGCTTTACGTGAAACGAGTCCGAAAACTTGCAACACGTCGTCCTCGGTCAGTGTGCTTCCACGGAAAGCGATCAACTGATCGAGTGAGGAAAGCGCATCGCGCATACCGCCTTCGGCACCGCGTGCGATGGCAAGAAGCGTATCCTCCGAGGCTTCGACCTTCTCCTCATTGCAGATGTGACGGAGTCGTTGGACGATCAACGGTGTCGCGATACGCCGGAGGTCGAACCGCTGGCAACGGGAGATGATGGTCGCCAACACCTTGTCACCCTCGGTCGTGGCAAAAATAAACACGACATACTCAGGCGGTTCTTCCAAGGTCTTCAGCAACGCATTCCATGCGGACGGAGTAAGCATGTGGCATTCGTCGATGATGAAAACCTTATACTTGGCGGACGCGGGTTTGAACTGTACGCCTTCGATAATCGGGCGCACATCTTCGACCTTGTTGTGCGAAGCGCCGTCCAGTTCCATGACATCGAGGGATGTCCCTGCCGCGATTTCTTTGCAGGCCTCGCACTGTAGGCAGGGCGTCGTGGTCGGTCCCTTTTCGCAGTCGAGAGATTTCGCGAAGATACGCGCGAACGTTGTCTTGCCGATCCCGCGCGGACCCACGAACAGATACGCGTGAGCGATACGCCCCGTCTCGATCGCATTTTTCAACGTACGCGCGACATGATCCTGTCCGATCACGTCGTCAAATGTCTGCGGACGCCATTTTCTCGCCAATCCTTCGTATGCCATAAAATCCTTCCGTAATCCGAGATTTGGTTGGTGCGGGGTTAGACACCGTAACCGGGGAGACGTTCAGCGCGGATGTGCTGGTTTGCGACAGAGCTGTTCGAAAACTCGTGTTTCGCGGTATCCCAAGTCAATCGCTTACCGGGGTCGAACAGCGCGGCAATCGCCACCAGAGCGGTTTGCGACATCGCGCCCGCGTAGGCGAAGTCCGAGCCGACGGGCGTTCCGCCGCGCACGGCGTTCAGGAACTCGACGAACGGCGAACCGTTCGGAACGCGCGGATATTTCTTCGGCGGTAGAGCGTTGTCATTACGCAACTGCACCATACGCGATTCCGGCAAAACCTTGAGGTAGATTGCACCGTGGTGCGCGTACTGGATCACACCTTTGTCTCCGTACACGAAAGCACCCTCGACCATGTTGTCCACCGTCTTGCGGTATTCGGGATCGCACTTCGGCGGGAACTTCTTCATGTCATCGCCGAAACCGGGCGGCACCGGAACCTTGTCGCGCCCCAGTCCGTCGAACCACTTCAACGTGAAGGGGGAGCCGTCACGTTTGGTGAACTCCATCGTGGTCACTGCGCCCTTCGGGAAGGTCGCGCCGTGAACAACGGGATCCCAGTCGCCGATGATCTCCGACTTCACCGCATGGGGGAACCCGAGTCCGAATGTCCAGAAGAGCGGATCCATCAGGTGGCAAGACCAGTCACCGAGCGTGTAAGTGCCGTAGGCTGTCCAAAAACGCCATGCACCGGGCAGATACTTCGGGAAGTACGGGCGACGGGGAACCGGTCCCTGCCAGCGTTCCCAGTCCAGCTCCTTCGGAATATCCCAGTGCTTCTTCATTTCCGGCAGTTGATCCATGAAGCTATAGACGGCTGGCGTCCAGATGTGCGCTTCCGTCACGTTGCCGATGATTCCCGCTTCCACCCATTCGCGGAAATCGCGCAACGTGTCGTAGGCGTGTCCCTGGTTCATTGCCTGGTTGACCAGCTTGGACTCTTTGGCGACCGCCATCATCTTTTCCACTTCGGCGAAACTCTGCGCCAGCGGCTTCTCGCACTGCACGTGCTTGCCGCGCTTCAGGCACTCGATCGCCTGTGCGGCATGCCAGTGGTCGGGTGTTCCCACGATCACCGCATCGATCTGCTTGTCCAGCTTGTCCAGCATCTCGCGGTAATCTCCGAAGAACGGCGCGTCAGGATACTTTTTCCGCGTACCATCAATCCGTCGCGTATCGACATCGCACAATCCGACAATCTTCGCACCCGCGCCCGCCAGTCCGTTGATATCTGCAACCGGCCGTCCCGCGCACCCGATCGATGCAACACAGACCGTCTCGCTCGGCGGCGTCTGTCCGCTTCCCGCCAACAAACGGCGCGGCAGAATCGAAAATAACGACACCGCTCCCCCCGAAACCTTCACGAAATCTCTTCTTGAAACTTGCATATCCGATCCCTTTCTTTTCTCACGAAACTCGGACGTGAGTTTTCTGCTCAATCCGGAAATTCCGTGTATCCCGTGTTTTGAAAACTTCCTCTGCAGTAACCTGGCACGAAATCATCGTTACTCGCACTTGACTGAAACGAATTTCTTGCCATCCGGCGTCAGCTCGAAGAATTCGATCTTCCCGCGCTTGTAATCCTTTTCCGGATCCCAATCCTTGGCCTTCCACTTGTGCGCGGTTGTCATGCGCATGAAACGCGGATTCGCGCCGGTTTGAAATTTCGCGGGCAACAGATCGAATCCGGTCGATCCGTGAAACTTGATAGTCCCCAACAAATTCAAGTCCTTGTCGTACACCGCTGTTCCCGGCGCACCTTTTGCGGAGTAGAGCATCATGTACAATTTACCCTTCCCGTCCGTCGCGATGCCCTGTGTCCCGTAATGGACCTCGTATCCGGGATCCAACTTCTTCGTGTCGATGTGGTTCAGATCCTTGTCAAATCTCGCGACGTGAAACCCGCGATGGGGCTCCCTCGGGTTCGGACCAACGCCAATGTACAGCGTGTCGCCCAACCAGCAGATGCCGTCGCTGGAATACGGCAGATCGACTGTCCGCTCGCGCGCCATCGTCTTGGCGTCGAAGACGATAATCTGCCCGCCTTTTCTCAACGCGATTGCCGCGTAGATTTTTCCGTCGCGATGGCAGACGTCACCCGTGTGTTGAGGACTCTCCGCATGGGCGAGCAGTTTGCCAGACCAATCCACTTTTGTAACGCCCTTGAGGTGCCCGATGTAAATCGCCTCCTCCGTACAGCACGCGCCCTGGATATGCCCTTGCAATGTTTCCAGCGCACCTTTTTCCGTTTCAAACGGACGCAGCGAGACTTGCGACGGTTCCGCCCACGCAAATGAAACCGCAGCCATCATCGCCAGCCAAACACTCTTCTTCATTCTCTGTCCTCCGATCATTCCTCAACCAAATCAAACGAACGCCAGTATAGCAAATTCCGCCATCCAAGTAAAGCTATCGCCGCCAACTGAGAAGCGGAAAAGCTGAGATGATGAGAAGCTGCAATGAAAAGAGAAAAATGAAGAATGAAGGTGGCGTGTCGCGTGTTGTTTGTCGCATGTCATCGGTAGCTGTCGATTGCCATCGATTGCTATCGAACGCGACACGCTTGTCGTGACCGTTTAAACCCTTCGGGGCTTATCGAAAGTTATCCCCGTGCGAAGCACTGGCTGCTGGTTTGCCTATTTCGCGATTCCGGCGGCGTATTCTAGCGCGATCAGGCTGTAGGAGGTGACGAGGACAGGATCGGCTTCCCACCAGCGGTTGTTTTCGTTCTCCCAATACCCTTCGGGTTTTTGCAGGGAAATAACCTTCTGGATCACGGCGTCGCGCCACGCGACCTTGCTGCCGTCCGTCCGCACGATTTCGTCGATGCCTGCCGCATTCAACGCACGAGTCAGGATATCGTAGTAGAAGTAGATACCCTGCGCACCTTGGCCGGGATTTTCCTCCAGCGTCCAGTGCTTGGTACAGAAGTCGAGCGCGGAAACGACACGCGGGTCGTTCCGCTGCAACTGGCAGTGCATCAAAGCGAGCAGTCCGTCATAGGTGATGGATCCGTACGACTGCAACAACGGTCTCTTAGCGTCCCCCTCACCGCGTTGCGGCGTTCCCTTGGCATCTGCGCCCGGCGCCGCGGCAAAGCCTTTGGTGTAGATGAAACCGCCATCTTTCTGTTGCATCCCGCTGACATACTTCAACGCGTTCTCCCAATTGAGATCGACCTTCTTCTCACCGGCGGGACGGAACTCTTCGACGTCCTGCGTCATGCGCATCGCGTCGATCGCCATCGCCGTATTGCTCAGGTCGGTGTGGCGGCGACCACCACGGTCGTACCCATAACCGCCTGCGTGTTCGTCATCGCCTGTCAACTGGGTGCTCGCCGTGTATTCGCGCGCCTTCAGGATGACGGGTATCACGTCCTTGCGTCCTGTCGCATGAAGTGCCATCATGCAGACCGAGGTGTTGTAGTTACCAAGTCCCGCACCCCCACGCCGAGGATCCGGCGTATAGATGCCGCCGTCGGGCTGTGCCTTGCCCAGGATGAAGCGGACTGCCGTTTCCAGTTGTTTGTCGTACTTTGCGTCCTTCGCGTTGGCGATTGCCCAGACGGGCAGTCCGGTCAATGCAGGAAAACGTTTGTTCGACCAGAACCCGCCCTCCTGCTGATTCGCCGCAAGCCACGCCAGTCCCTTCTGGATTGCCGCGCGGGCGGCAGCCTCGTTCGCCGGCTCTACGGCACACGCCGCAAACACGGAAAACACCGTGCATCCAACCAGTGTCAACAGCTTCTTCATCACGTCAGCTCCTTTGTATAGCATCCTTCCGCGCCCCCGTAAAGAGGGCGCGGACAGATTATTTGCCAGCCAGCAGGGAATGGGATGCCGTCACCGCGCGCCTACATTCTCGTATAGCGCGGACCGTCGCCGCCCTGCGGGAATGTCCACTCGATGTTGCCGAGCGGGCATTTGATCTGGCAGGTCTTGCAGTGCAGGCAGTTCGAGAAGTCGATCTGGAGCTTGCCTTCTTCTGCACGATAGACCTCCGCCGGACAGAACCGCAGGCAGGGCGCGCCGAATTTCTTCGTGCACTCGCCGCACTTCGCCGGATCCTTGATCCGCAGGTGGCAGGGCTGATCCTCATCGTGGATCGTCCCTGACATAAAGACGTCCGTCAGCTTATCCACCGACAGCGCGTTGCCCGGAAGTTCCGGGAACTCCGGCAACTTGCCGCCACGCAACGGGAGCGTCGCCTCGGCATCGCCCTCCATCGGCACCTGCCAGAAGGGGAACCAGCCGAAGGTCGCCCATGCGCAACCCGCCGCCATCACGCCGAGGAGCGTGTTGTACGAGAACGGGGCGCGGACGTTGCGGACACGCCACAGCTGCTTCCAGCCCTTCGTCTTCTTCAACGCGTCGGAATACGCCTTCAGCGCCGTCTCAGAGAAGTCCTTCTTCTCCCAGCAGTCAGCGAGCGTATCACCCGCCGCGATACCGGATTCGATCGCAATGTGCGCACCCTTGATGCGGAGCGTATCAACCAGTCCCGCGCCGTCACCCACGATCAACGCGCCGTCCGTCGCGACTTCCGGCACGGAGTAGTAGCCGCCTTCCGGAATCACCTTCGCGCCGTACGCCACGGTCTTGCCGTCCTTGATATGGGCGGCGAGCGTGGGATGCGCCTTGAAAAGGCGGAAGAGACGATGCGGATCGTCTTCTGGATGCGCGTAGTCAAGCGCGTAGGCGTAACAGATCATCACCTGCGTCGGCGAGGTGTGATAGACGAAACCGCCGCCGTAGGTCGAGAGGTTCGCCGGATATCCGAAGGTATGGGCGATCTCGCCGTCACGAGCCTTATCCTCGGGAATGTCGATGATCTCCTTCACGCCGACGGCATAGGACTGCGGACGCTTTCCCTGCAACCCCTTCTTCTCGATCAGCTGGTTTGTCAGGATGCCGCAACCGCCCTCGCCCAGCACGACCACCTTCGCGTAAACTTCTTCGCCAGCGGTGAAATTGCTCTTCGGGTTGCCCTTCGCATCAACACCCTTGTCGCCGATCTTCACGCCGACGATTCGTCCCTTGCCGTCCTCGATCAGTTCCGTCGCGGCGAAGCCCGTATAGACCTCCGCGCCTTCCTTCTCGGCAATCTCCGCGAGATACTGGGAGAGCTTGGTCAGCGAGCCAACCGGATACCCCTTGTCCTGCATCATCGGCGGCACCCACGGAACAGGAACCGATTTCTTGTCGTTCAGCAGCACATGGAACGATTCCTTCGTCACGCGCGTAGCGAACGGACGGTTGCGGTTCTTCTCGGAGGTCAATCCCTCGATTTCCGCGTCCGTCAGAAAACCTTTGACGCATTCGTCGTCGAAGACCAGTCCCGACAGCACGTGACTGCCGACGTTGCGTCCCTTGTCAATCACCATTACCTTTGGCAACTTCTGCGCCCCGCGCGCCTTTAGCGTACGCAAGATGCGAATTGCCGTCGCGAGGGAGGCGACGCCCGCGCCCACGCACAGAATGTCCGTCTGTAGTTGTTTAGCCATGGTCACTCCTCCCTATTTCTTCGCCTGTTCCTTTTCCACCGCCGCGATCAGCTGCGGCAGGATCTCCAGCGCGTCGCCGACGATCCCCAGATCCGCCACACCGAAAATCGGCGCGTTCGGGTCGGTGTTGACCGCGATGATCGTGTCCGATGACTTCATGCCCTCCAAGTGCTGGATCGCACCGGAGATACCGAAGGCGAGGTAGAGCTTCGGGCAGACCGTCTTGCCGGTCTGACCGACCTGATGCGCCACGTTCACCCAGCCTGCATCGACGCAGGGGCGAGAGCAACCCATCACGCCGCCGAGCAACTTCGCCAGCTTCTCGACCAACGCCAGATTCTCCGCCTTCTTCAGTCCGCGTCCCGCCGAAACGATGATCGACGCATCCTGAATGTTGACGTTGTTCGGGTCGCGAACCGTCTTCACGAGCTTCGTCAAAGCCTTCGCCAGCTTCAGCGTCTCCATCTTGATTTGGCCCGTCCGCTTCGGATCCGGCGCGGCCTTCTTGAAGACCTTCGGGCGCACGGTGGACATCTGCGGACGATGATCCGGCGTCATGATCGTCGCCATGATGTTGCCGCCGAACGCCGGACGCGTCTGATGCAACAACAGCGTCTTACCGTCCTGCGACGGCTTGATCTCCAACCGCGTGCAGTCGGCGGTCAAACCAGTCTGGCAACGGGTCGCAACACGCGCGAAGAACGCACGACCGATCGCCGTCGCCCCGGCCAGCACGACCTCCGGCTTGTGCTCGTTGATCAACTTCGCCAACGCTTCGGTATAGACATTCGCCTCGTACTGCGCCAACTCCGGCTGGTCGGCGACATAGACGATGTCCGCACCGCCGGCAATCAGTTTCTTCGCCGCGTCGCCAAGCTGGTGTCCTAAAATGACCGCGCACAACTTGCAGCCGCGATCCTTCGCCAGTGTCCGTCCCGTCGTCAACAGCTCAAACACCACGTCCTGAATCTTGCCTCCGATCTGCTCCGCAAAGACCCAAATGTTCTTGTACTGCGAAAGATCGGATGCGCCGGTCTTCTTCACTTCCACGGCGGAAATCGCCTGGAACGGGCAGCTCGTCACGCACTTGTTGCAAGCAATGCACTTGCCGCCATCGACCTCGGCCAACTTCTTCTTGCTGTCCTTCCGCTCCACCATGTTCAATGCGGCGGCGGGACAGTTCTTCACGCACTTCGTGCAGCCCACGCATTTGGCGGCATCAATGATAATCGGTGCTTCTGCCATGGTTACACCCCCAGCTTCTTCTTTTTCAAAATACCCATGATTGCTTTGACGGCGGCGGCGGGATCCTTCCGCGTATCGATCTTCTCTCCGCCTGTCTTCACCGGCGGCGGGAAGGTGTCAACCACCTTCGTCGGCGATCCCTTCAGACCGAGGCGTTCGGGATCGGCGCCCGTGTCCTTCGCCATCCAGACCTGCACATCGGCGTGTTTGGCGGCAACCCAGCCGCTGAGCGTCGCGAAGCGCGGCGTCGCCGCCTCCTTCACCACCGTCATCACGGCGGGCAGATGCCCCTCGATTACCTCCGTGCCGTCGTCCATCAGGGTTTCGACCGTGAAACGACCGCTCCGATCGATCTCCAAGCTCTTCACATACGTGACCAGCGGCAGATCAAGGTCTTCCGAAACACCGGGACCGACCTGTGCGGTGTCGCCATCAATCGCCTGCTTGCCGAACAACACCAGATCCGGCTTCGCGGTGATCTTCTTGATTCCGCTCGCCAGCGCGTAGGCCGTCGCCAGCGTGTCCGCGCCCGCGTACGCGCGGTCGGAAAGCAACACGCCATCGTCCGCGCCGCGCGCCAACGCCTCGCGGATGATCACCTGCGCCTGAGGCGGCCCCATCGAAATCACGCTCACCCGTGCGCCCGTCTCGTCCTTGATCCGGAGCGCCAACTCCAGCGCATATTCGTCAAAGGGGTTCAAGATACTCTCTACGCCCTCGCGCTGCAACGTCTTGGTCACCGGATCGATGCTGATCTTCGTCGAATCCGGCACCTGCTTGATGCATACAATTATGTGCATAGCTCATCCCTCTCTGGCGGCGACCCCGCCATTCCATTAAAACCAAGCCATTAAACCATAAAAAAGTCAATTTGTCATGTCCACTATTCGGTTGATTTTTGGCATCGGTCGCGCTTCCGCGCGACCCCATTCGTGAGGACCACGCCGACAGGGAGGGGACGATGGGGACCGTGGAGACTTTGGAGACACTGGGGACGATGGAGACGATGGAGACAGGTTACGTCCCCTCTGTTTCCATCGTCCCCATCGTCCCCGTTTTCTCACCCGAGGTCGCGTTTCCGCACGACCGCAAACGCACATGCTGAAAGCTGACGGTCCACGTCGCGCTAGACTTCGGGGGCACGGCGCGCCCGCGCCACGCGGGAACGTTCATGGAGAATAACTTTGAAAACTACCATATCTCGTCATTCGTCACTCGTCACTACTTCGCACAGCGAAGTTGTTGTTTCTGTTGTTTTTATTTTAGAAGGCGACGGTGAATTACGCAGATGCGCCCGAGTACGTCAAAAGCGCAAATGAACTTTTGACAAAACCAGAATACTATGCGAAACTACTGGCTTTCCAAGAGGCGGTAATCGAATGAATGACATGAACATGGGGATGAATTTCACGGCCCGGGCGCAACGTGCGATTCAGTTGGCGGAGCGCGAGGCGAAGCGGTTTGGGCACACCTATATCGGCACGGAGCACCTGTTGCTCGGTATCTGTGCACTGGGTGAGGGACTGGCAGTCCAGGTTCTGGACGGACTGGCAGTCTCCCCCTCCGATATTCAAATCGCGGTCGAGCGGATGATCGGTTTCGGCGGTGACATGCAGGTCAAGGGCGACCTGCCGTACACGCCGCGTACCAAGAAGGTCTTACAGTTGGCGATGGCCGAGGCTCACGCAATGCAGCAGAACCAAGCTGGCACAGAGCATCTGCTGATCGCCTTGTTGCGCGAGGGCGAGGGCGTTGCTTTCCAGGTTCTGGACTCGCTGGACGTCCATCTGCCCGATGTGATGGACGCGGTAAACCGTGCCACGCGCGGCGACCTTCCGGGCACGCCGGATCAGGATTTGCCGTTCGATACCAACGACGACTCTCCCGAACCGCCGGATATTCCGCCCGAACTGATGGATGACGAGGATGGTCCCGGCGAAGCGAGCGGTCGCGAGCAATTCAGCGGCAAGGCGGGCAAGGGAAAGACGCCTGCGCTCAACGCCTTCGGACGCGACCTGACCGCGCTGGCGCGGAGCGGTAAGCTCGATCCGGTCATCGGGCGCAAGAAGGAGTTGGCCCGTGTGATCGAGATTCTCTTGCGTCGCACCAAGAATAACGCGGCACTGCTGGGCGAGGCAGGTGTCGGCAAGACCGCCGTCGCCGAAGGGTTGGCGCAGGCGATTGCCGCCGGCGAGGTCCCGGAGTCCATGCAGGACAAGCGGGTGATCGCGCTGGACATGGCGTTGATGGTGGCTGGCACCAAATGGCGTGGCCAGTTTGAGGAGCGTATCAAGTCCGTCCTGCAGGAGGTCAAGCGTGAGCAGAATGTGATCCTCTTCCTCGACGAACTTCACAGTATCGTGGGTGCAGGTGGCGCGGAGGGTGCGATGGACGCCGCCAATATCATCAAGCCCGCCCTCGCACGCGGCGAATTGCAGTGCATCGGCGCGACGACCCTGAACGAGTACCGTCGTTTCATCGAGAAGGACGCCGCGCTAGAACGCCGTTTCCAGACCGTGCGTGTGGATGAACCCTCCATCGCCGAGACGGTTGAGATCCTCGTTGGCATCGCCGGCAAGTACGAGACGCACCACAATGTCCAGTACGAACTGGAGGCGTTGCAGGCGGCAGCCCGCCTGACCGCACGTTACCAGCCGGGACGGCAACTGCCGGACAAGGCGATCGACGCCATCGATGAGGCAGGCGCGGCCGTCCGCATGGCCGCGGCGGGACGTCCGCCGGAGATCAAGGAACTGGAGTTGCGCATCGCGGAGATTCGTGAGCGCAAGCAGGACGCAATCAACGAGCAACAGTTCGAGGTAGCTGCGAAGTTGCGTGACGAGGAGTGCGCGGAAACCGAGCGACGCGACCAGTTGCTCGCGGCTTGGCGCGAGGAACACAGCGAGAAGCGGTTGCCGGTAACGGTCGCGGACATTCAGGCGACGGTCGCGCGTTCCACAGGCGTTCCGCTGGAACGGTTGAGCGAAAGCGAGAAGGCGAAGATGCTGCACATGGAGGAGGAACTGTCGCGCACAGTGGTGGGACAGGAACCCGCCATCCAGTCGCTCTCCCGTTCTCTCCGTCGTGCAAGGGCGGGTCTGAAAGATCCGCGCCGTCCCATCGGTTCGTTCATTTTCCTTGGACCGACCGGCGTCGGCAAGACTCTGCTGGCGAAGACGATTGCCACGCAACTGTTCGGCAACGAGAAGGCGTTGATTCAGCTCGACATGTCGGAGTACATGGAGAAGTTTACCGTCTCGCGTCTGGTTGGATCGCCGCCAGGATACGTCGGGCACGAGGAGGGCGGTCAGTTGACAGAGAAGGTGCGTCGCCGTCCCTACAGCGTCGTGCTTTTCGACGAGGTTGAGAAGGCGCATCCGGACGTGATCCACATGCTTCTGCAAATCTTGGAGGAGGGACGTCTTACCGACGCGCAGGGACGTCAAATCGATTTCCGGAACACGGTCGTGATCCTGACATCAAACCTGGGGTTCGACGAGTCCAACAACCGGAGCTTGGGATTCGTCCGCGAGAGCGTGGCGGAGGATTACGAACGGTTGAAGAACCGCATGATCTCTCTGGCGAAGCAGGTCTTCAAGCCGGAACTGCTGAACCGTTTTGACGACATCATCGTCTTCCGTAAGTTGCTGAAAGAGGACATCGTCAAGATTCTCGCCATCGAGTTGAAACAATTGCAGGAGCGGTTGGCGGAACGCGGCATCATGCTGAAGATGAGTGCGGAGGCAACAGACTTCCTCGTTGAGAAAGGATTTGACCCCGCGTTTGGCGCACGCCCGTTACGGCGGACGGTGGAGCGTCACGTGGAGGACGAGCTGGCGGAAGAGTTGTTGCGCGGAAACCTCACGTGCGGCACAGTCGAGGCGACTGTCGCCGAGGACAAGAAGTCACTGGTTTTCAAGATGGGCGGCAAGTAAGCCGAGCCGTCATCACAAGCAAAAGGAGAACGGACATGGAAGAGCAAATCAAGGTTGAATTGGAAAAACTGCGCGGAATGTTGCAGGCGGACGGCGGCGATCTGGAACTGGTTGAGATTGAAGGCAAGACAGTCAAGCTCAAGCTCGTCGGACACTGCGGCAGTTGCCCGTTCGCAATGATGACGCTGAAACAGGGTATCGAAGACAACCTCCGTCAAACAGTCGATCCTGAAATCGTCGTCGAACGCGTCGGTTAAGTGCCGACAACACCCACGACCGCTCGATTGCGTTCGACGGCAATCGACCGCTCTCGGATGACATGCGGAGACAATGGGGACGGATGTTTAGCCGCCCCATTTGTCATTTTTCATTCTTATTTCTTCATTCTTCATTGGCGGCTTGCCCCGTCATTCGTGACGTGTGCTGTTCGAGTTCACTCGACAACGACCGCCACACTGCCCTTCCCTTTCAGGACGGCGGTGCCGTAACCAATACCGCCCGTGACAGCACCGAACACGTTGAACTTGTTTTTTGTCAACTTGCCGCCCTTCACAGCATACACGGTAAATGCGCCTTTGAACAGTCCCGTCTTCGCGGTATAAGTCAGCTTCAGTCCGGAGATGTTCGTCCCCGTCACCGTTACGGTTCCACCCTTGTACGCAACCTTCGCCGCCTTACCCGCATCCCACTTCGTGCCGCTTACCGACAACGGGATGTCGAAGGGCGTTTGCGCGATTGCGCCCGGCACGAAACCGAGCAACTTCACGTCATCCAACTCGACCGTCCGTTTCCCGGCGGCTACGTTGTTCTTCGCACCGAGTCCGAACACCTCCCACGTCATCGTGAAGGCGGGTTTCACCGTGTTACGCCACGGCGTCAGCGCCGTCACGTCTAGCAATTCGCGCGTATTCTTATCGAACCACGCTACGAATCCGAGCTTGCTCTTCTTCGAGTAGATGACCGGGACGCAGCAGAATTCCTCACCCACTGTCATCACACCAGACGCACTCACCTTCGTACCATCCGCCAACACGCCAGAGACCTTTGCCTTGCCCTTCGCCGCCATCGTAATCGCCAGCGTTGAGTAACCGCCCTGTGCGAAAGCATCGGAATCTTCCGGCCCGAGCGCAACTACGTAACTCTTACCGCTGAATTTCGACAGCACAGCGAGCGCGGCCGCATTCTTTGTCTTTGCCGCGTCTGCACCGCCATCCAGCGCACCAACCTTCGCGACCTCGCCTCCAACCGCGTTCGCGCTGATGAGCAATCCCGAAAGACTGCCACTCCCCTCGCCCGTGGCGAGATTGACATTGCCGTTGATCTTCGTCTTCTTGCCGTTGGCGAGCGAGACGAAGGTCAACGTCGCGGCAGCCGTATTCTTTCCCTTCGCGGGTTTCTTCACCGCCAACGCAAACGTCCCCGTAATCTCTCCCTCTCCATCCAGCGCATATCCGTTGAACGTTCCGCCCTTGTATGTCGATGACAGTTCGCCATAGGCGGGATCATCATACAACGCGTAGTCTGGCGTGCTACCGTCCGCCCAAACGGCGAAGAACGTCACCACCGCACCTTGCGTCGCGGACAGATTCATCACGCTCTTTCCATCTTTGTAGGCGACTTTACCACCGGCACTCGTTGCCCATCCCTTGAATCTGCAACCATCTTTTACAAAGGTGTTTTTCGGCAGGTTTTGCGCGATGTCATACACCATCGGAAGATCTGCCATCGTTCCCGTGCCTCCGTTCGCGTCGAACACGATCGTGTACCGGTTGGCCGTCCACTGTGCCGTGTAGGTGGTATTCTTTTCGGGAGCGGTCGCGGGTACCGCCGGAGACCATCGGGTGAATGTATAACCCGTGCGCGTCACAGCCGGTGCAGTCAGGGTGGCACCAGGGGAGAGCGTTACAGACTTTCCGCCACTTCCTCCGTTCGCGTTGAATATCACGGTAATGACTCCTCCCCATACGACATTGCGGATCCATCCGCAGTCGGAACCGGCACGACCGTCACCGTCTTTCGTGTACACCCACTTCACCACGTGGGAACCTGTTTTGGAAATGTCAAACGTCTTCGTTGACCAAGTTGACGCGCCACTTATATGTGATCGGTTGTTGCCATCCAAGAAGAACTGTAATTCATCGCACCCCATTTCCGATGATACTTTCCAGTCGAAGGAGAGCCTGCCTGTTCCGTAGATCGTCTTCTGAATCCACGTCTCGCAATTGTCACCAATCGAACCGCTCTGCCACACGCCGTCACCCAAGTACGTCCACTCGGCATCTCCGCCGAAGTCGAAGGGCGGAACTTCCCAGATGGCGAAGAACGTCATGTTGGACGTGACCGTGATGGAATCACCCGGCTGGTACACCACTGCACCGTTGGCGCGTGTCGCCCATCCAACAAAGATGTGTCCCGCAAGTTGGAACCCGTTGGCAGAGACAACCAAGGTGCCACCGTCCCGACACGATTGTGCCGCCACGTTACCTGTTCCGCCGTTCGCGTCATAGGTGACAACATACACGACCGGTCGCCATCCGGACACCGCCGCCGAGAACTCGCCCTCTCCGTATTCGTTGACGGCTTTCACCCAATACCAGCAGGTTTCCCCGACATTCCCCGTCGTATCCCAATACTGGCACTTCTCCGTCGTGCCGATCAACGTCGCGCTGTCGGAGTTGTTCTCCGTGTTTCGATAGACAGCGTATGATGTCGCGTCGGCAGATGCCACCCAGCGGAGAAACGTACCATACTCGTATTCTCCCTGCGATGCCGTCAGACCTGACGCGGCATCCGGCGGACAGGAAGGTTCCCAACGCAATGAATCCAATTTTGCGCAGTACGTCGCACGAGAGTCTCTGTACGAGTAGGTGTAAGTCCAGGTAAGCCTCGTACCCGCGCTTACAGTCACGGCGCAATTGGTTGACTCCGACAATGGCTCGCCGTTATTCAACGATAGGCTGGACGGTCCGCGGGTCACGAGCGTAGGCGTGAAGTGGAATGTCCCCGGTTTAGCAAAAGTAGCTGTCAATATCGAAGTTGCGCTGCCGGATGTTAACGAGGAATCCTTTCCTCCGAACAACGTAATACCAGAGGAGGTCGCAGAAATCGTCCACGGCAGAGAAGCATCATTTTCCCATGTAACGCCATCGATTCCAATCAGCGCATCGAGCGACTGGTAGGTGATATTAAGCGGTATGCTCGAAACCGCATTCGCACCGCTCGGCCACACGACCGCCTTGAGCATCGTGCCAGAAGAGGGTATGGAAATCACTCCCGTGTAGCGGATTCCGCTCTCGCGTGTCGGCGTCGTACCGTCCAGCGTGTAGTAGATCGTCCCCGTTCCGTTTGTGTTGGTGAGTGTCACGGAGAACGGGAACGATTTGCCGCTTGCATCCGTTACGGAGGCGACAGGCGCACCGAGTAGCGCGGTACCGAAGAATGACGCAAAACAGCTGATGAGAGACTCCGGCGTACCGAGGTAATACAGACCGTTGACCGTGTGGGTGGAGTCGTTGCGGGCGAGCATCGCGCCAAGGCAGGCACTCGTATCCGCTGCGGATGAGAACACAAAGGTCGGGAAAGCCACCCATCCTTCCTGTTGCGAGTACAGATCCGTTTGTTTGTACAACGACCAGAACTTTCCCCCGGAAGCCCCCGCCCTATCTCCCCAAGAATCAGCGAGAAGAAAGACGCCATTCGCGGCAGCCCATGTCGTGAAGGTCTCGCTTGTCATGACCGGTTCCAGCGCCTTGCTCCAACCGCACCCCGGATAGTTCCAGTAGAGTTCCGCGATCATGCGACCAGATTTCGCGACCTCCTCGTAGGCGCCCTCGCCCCACAATGTCCATTCGCCCGCGCGAGGAAGATGGCGTTCCACATACAAGCCCTCGGCGATCGCGCTTTCTCCCTTTCCAGGAACCGAAGCGATCGCCCGTACTCGCGTGGAGTCGGTGATAAAGAAAGGACCGTCATACAGTAAGGCATCTTCTCCGTTGGGGTCGCTCCCGTCCAGCGTGTAGTAAATCATCGCGCCCTCTTCCCCGGAAGTGATGGACACCAACATCTCGTTTTCAAACATGTATGTCGCTGTGGCCGCCGGTGAAAGAGACGGGGTACGGACAGAATGGAGACGAACATCATCCAACGCGAAGAAGTATTCCGAGCTGTATGTCGTGGCCACGTGGAACGACACGGTGTGACTACCGGCGGGGATTTCCACTGCAGCTTCTTCCCAGTCGCCGGACCATTCGGTTGACGACCAGACCGCATTGCCATCGCACAGGACTTCCGCTTTATAGTACCCATCCTGCAGGTATTGGAAGCTCATCGTCAAAGGTCCCGTCAGGGTTGTCGAGAGCTGGGCAACTGCGCCAGCAGCATTCGGGGTCTCGACCCCAAAACCATCCACCGTGTTCGTTGCCTGAGCCCGCCAGTCGCCGCTTGCCGTCCACGTCAGTTCAGACAATCCAAGCGCATACCCATAGTCGGATTTTGAATAGTAGGTTGCCTCATACGGAATGGAACATTGTCCATCGACAAATGTCGAAGCTTTGATGGTCGTCCTACCGGTGAGCGTGATCGGTTTGGTGTAAAGCGGCGAATCTGCCGTCGGGTCGCTACCGTCCAGCGTGTAGCGCATCGCCGTGCCGGTCTTGCCCGGTGTGAGGGTTACGGCCAGCGAACCGTCGATCAGTGCTCCGGATTCCGGTTCGAAGGTGATGCCGTAGGACATCGGAACGACCTGCGCCCGCCAATTGACGGCATACGAAAACGTATTGGCAATCGTCCGCGAATTGTCGTGCGTCGCGTTACCTACTGCCACACCCTCGTAGGTATAATTCGGCGAGGAGAAAAACGGAGCTTCCGTTGTTCGTGCGCCGCTCGGATTCTCACCCTCGTATGCCATGATCGTTCCATACGCACTGCCTCCGGCGGTAAAGAAGTATCCTGAAGAATAATCGTACAGTTGCGGTCCGGGCTGCGTCCTCTGCACGTCGCTATGCCCCGCCCCAAGGTTGTGTCCGCACTCATGCGCCATCGTGTTTCCTTGTTCGACGGCACGGATGGCACAGACGTTGAACGCGCTCGATCCAAATGTTGTAAGCGATGATTTGGATTTCAGCGACCAGCCTACGCCTGTCGTACCGTAAGCAGACCCGTTATCGATTAGCGTGGTGACAATGTCGGCACCAACCGTTTCACGGACGGTTTTCACATCCTTCCAACCGTCTTCATTGTCATTGATCGCGTACAGGGCATCATGCACGGATGTCGCCGAGACATCAATCGCGCACACGCCCACCAAACGAAAACGGAAATTCTCGTCCAATCCTGTGTTGGCAAGCACGAGATTGATCTTCTGCACCGCCATCAACGCGAAGTTGGTGAGACCACCACCGTTGGAATTGGCGTACGCCACCGCATTCTTGTCGTAAGCGACGAGGATATCCACGCATGTGTCGCCTTGTTCTGCGACGTACTGGAGACGCGGAGCGGATTGCGCGACATTGGAGATTGGTATCTCGTCCGAAACGGGCGGTTCGAGCGCGTCGTTACCACACTTGCCCTCATGCGAGGGCTTGATTTCAGAAACCTTCACACCGGTCTGCGTGGAGATAACCTTATACACCTTGTCGTTCAGGATATCTTGTACGTCAATGCTCAAACCGTCGGCGGTACGCAAGACAACCGCCGTCTTGATTCCTGCAAACCCGGTTGCCTCCGCAAGGAACGCGTCTCCGCCGAGGGGCGATTGCATTCTTTCCTTCAGCGTCAGCGTCAGCGAAACATCATCAAAGAGCGTGAAGGACAGTTCATCACCGACCGCCACTGCGCCTACATCCGCCGATCCCGCATGGAGGTCGAACGATCGAAGAGTCCCACTTCCACCGGTGGGCGAAGCGGCTTTCAAACGACGCACCGTACCTGTCGGACGTAAATCAAGGGAAATGTTTTTCGCGAATACGTTCTCTATACCAAACAAAAGTGAAAGAACGTAAAGGACACTCCTGATACATGCAAATCGTCTTTTCATAGGCTACCCCTAAACAGATGGCAACAGTATAACAAACCTCGCTACGCAAGAAAAGAACAAACGGGATCGAGTCATGTAATGGGACGAGAGGCGGGGAAGCTGAGAAGCTGAGAGGCTGAGAAGAAGGCCGGAATGTCGTGTGTCATCGACAGCTACCGATGACTCGCGACAAACGTCATGCGACACGCTTCCTTCATTCTTCATTTTTCTCTTTTCATTACGCCCCACGCACCCCATCCATCAAATTTGACCTTTCGGATTCGGTTTGTGTTTGGTATGATAGCATTTCTCTTGCAAGGCTGAGGAGTGTTGTTTTTGTTCACATGAAAGTGCCGTTCAAATATTGGGTTGAGTATATCGCATTACGCGCTGTCGGAGGATTCCTAAACATCCTACCGTATCGTGTAGCGTTGTTTATTGCCTGGTGTCTCGCGCGTGTTGCGTTTCATGTCATTCGCTTCCGCCGTACGGAGACGCTACGGCGAATCCGACTGGTTTTCGGTGACAAGACGACTGCGCGTCGTGCGAAGCAGATAGCTTGGATCTCACTACGTAATACTATGTTCAATGCTGTCGAGATGTTCCGCGCAGCTCGGATCGATCAGGCGTGGGTCGATCGTCACATTCCCGGTTTTAAGGACAAGATTCCCTCCGTACACGAATTGGTCGATCGCCACAAAGGCGTTGTCCTAACCGTTCCGCACATGGGAAACTGGGATTTGGCGGGATGGGCGTGTTGCCGTTACGGGGTACAAATGTTCAGCGTGGCAACGCACCAGCGCAATGGATTGATCAATGACTGGATGAACCGTCAACGGCAGCATGGCATGACCGTGTTGGAACGCGGGCGCGGCACCATGCTTCAAATCTCGCGGCGACTTCGTTCGGGCGGCGTACTGGCGATTCTCCCTGACGTCCGCGTCCCGACACCCGATCTCAGCGTCCCCTTCCTCGGCGGTACGGCAAATGTTGGACGTGGCATGGCGATGTTCGCAATCAGTGCAAAAGTCCCCATCGTGCCAGCGATTTTCCGACGCGAAGGCTGGACACGTCACACGTTTGTCCAGTTGCCGACCATCTACCCCGATCCCGAGAAACCGAAAGAGGAAGAGGCGGAACGCATCACGAACCTCGTGATGGCACAAGTCGATGCCGCCATCCGTGAAACACCCGAACAGTGGTTCTGGTACAACAAGCGCTGGATCCTCTTTCCTGTCAAGCGAGTCTCCGACCCTAAGTGATTAAGTAGGGGTTCGGCTCGAAGTAACGAATGAAATGGTTAAAAGGTTAAATCGCCGCACGCGGCTTTAAATTGACGGCTCGATTCATTTAAAGGGCGAAGCCCGATTTAACCATTTCATTCTTAAAGGCGGCGTAACCTTCGCCTGTTGCTGTCAACGGTGATGTTATCCCTCCCTAACAGCTGAAAGCTAGCAGCTAAAAGCTCTCTAAAAAGCTATTTGCTTTGCTTTTCGGGGAGTATCGTGTATACTGGAAAGCAAAGAAGGGAGGATGTCATGTTGATGAGATGGTTGTTTGTCTGTTGTTGTTTTGTCGGGTTCGCGTGTGCGGAAACGGCCGCGCCAAAGTTCGATACCGCCAAACCGGTCTGGCCGGAGAATCGTGAGAAGGAATGGAACTTGCAGGTTGGGTTCACCACCGAGTTCGACGGCGCGGATGCGGCGAATGCCGTGCTTCGCTTCACCGGTGCGACGATGTGCCGTGTCTTTCTGAACGGGGAGTTCTTCGCATACGGTCCAGCGCGCGGACCGCACGGATTCGTCCGTGTCGATGAATGGCCGCTCGGCACGCGTATCAAGCCGGGCAAGAACGTACTGGCGATCGAGGTCGCCGGTTATTGCTGCAACAGCTTCTACACCATCCGCCAACCCTCGTTCCTCCAAGCTGAGGTAGTGGCGAACGGACGCGTGCTCGCCGCCACGGGAACAGAAGGCGGCAACGCCTTCGCCGCACGTGTTCTTCCCTACCGCGTACAGAAGGTGCAGCGTTTCTCCTATCAACGCGCCTTCTCCGAAGCCTACGAACACGGCACGAAGGCGCACGACTGGCGTCTCAACAAGAGTACAGAGCCGCTGGCGAAACTCGCTGTCCAAAAACAGTTGCAGTTGTTGCCGCGCATCGTTGCACTGCCGAAGTTTGCAATCCGTCCCGTCACAGAGGTTGTCTCGCGCGGCCTGTCGCGCTACGACGAAAAGGCTCCGGTTCACGCCGATCGCGGACTAGCCTGCGTGAATGGCGAGAGGTGCGACGGCTACAAGGAGAAGGAGCTTGCTTGGAATCCGCGCTACGAGGTGCTGCGGACGGCGACGGTCTCGCGCGAAGCCGTCGGTGCGAAGCCCGCATGGCCGCTCACGCTGCGCGACAATGAGTTCGCGATCTTCGACTTCGGTGTGAACGACGCGGGATTCCCCGGTCTGTCGATCCAGTGCGAACAACCGGCAACGGTGTATTTCGCCTTCGACGAGATCCTGTCGAAGGACGACATCAACATCAGCCGTTACGGATGCGACGCAGTCGTGGCATGGCGGCTGACGGAGCCTGGCGTCTATCGGCTGGATGCCTTCGAACCGTATAACTTCCGTTACGGAAAGTTGATCGTGCGTGGCGGCACCTGCCTTGTCAACAACCTCTATCTGCGCGAGTACGTCAACCCCGAAACGGATCGCGCAACCTTCACCTGCTCTGACGCGCAACTGAACCGCATCTTCGAAGCAGCGCGTCAGACCTTCATCGAGAACGCGGTCGATGGCTTCATGGACTGCCCGACGCGCGAACGTGCCGGGTGGAACTGCGACGCTTTCTTCAGTGCGCGTGTCTCGATGGACCTCACCGGCAATGACAAGGAGGAACGGATTTTCCTGGAGAACTTCCTGAAGCCCGACTCCTTCCCCGGCGTGGCGGATGGCATGTTGCCGATGTGCTACCCCAGTGACTTCCCCGACGGCAACTTCATTCCCAACTGGGCAATGTGGTTCGTCATCCAGCTGGAGGAGTTCTATGCGCGCACGGGAGACCGCGCCTTCATCGACGCCTTCCGTCCGCGCATCCTGAAGCTGGTCGATTTCCTGAAACGCTACAAGAATAGCGACGGTCTGCTGGAACGCCTGCCGCGCTGGGTCTTCGTGGAATGGTCGCGCAGCAACCGTCTAGTGCAGGATGTGAACTATCCCTCCAACATGACATGGGCGAAGGTACTGGACGCCGTGGCGCATCTCTACTCGTTGCCCGAACTGGCGAAGGAGGCGGAACAGGTCCGCGAGACAATCCGCAAGCAATCCTGGAACGGCACGTTCTTCGTGGATCGCGCCCTGCGGCAACCCGACGGTTCGCTGAAGGTGGATACGGAAAGCACGGAAACTTGCCAGTACTACGCCTTCTTCTTCGGCACGGCAACGCCCGAACGCTACCCCGAGCTGTGGGCGCGGATGCGCGACGACTTCGGTCCCAAGCGCAAGCAGACGAAGAAGTGGGAGAAGGTCGGCTTCTCCAATGCCTTCATTGGAAATTACCTACGTCTGGAGATCCTCTCCGCAGCCGGACTCTCCGCACAAATCCTCGACGAGACGAAGGGGTACTTCTACGGCATGGCGGAAAAGACCGGGACGCTATGGGAGAACGACACCACGGTGGCGAGTTGCTGCCACGGTTTCGCCAGCCACGTGGTACGTGTGCTTTACCGCGACGTGCTGGGCGTCCGTAAGATCGACACGGTGAACCGTCAGGTGGAGCTGTCCTTCGCGGATGTGCCGCTCGCCTCGTGCGCGGGGACGATTCCCATCGGTGACCAGTTGCTCACGATCTCGTGGGAACGCAAGGGCGACGAGCTACGCCTCCGTGTGAATGCGCCGGGCGGTTACAAGGTGATCACACGCCCGACAAAAGGTGCGCTCCGTATCGTTCCGGTGCAGTGACCAGCGCGCCACTCGCCACCCGCGCACCCACAAGGGGGACGCGGGCAGGTTGACGAGGGCAAAGGGATGATGGCAAAGGAACGGGGGTCTATACCCCCGAACCCCCGTGGCATCCCGAACCCCCGTGGCATCCCGAACTCCCATGGCACCCTCAGGGTTTTGCAGGTTGCGCGTCGCGCAACCATCCCACCACGCTCTCCGCCGCGCGCCGCGCTACACGGCGGAGGCGACGATGCGGTTCTTTTCGTCGAGACGGACGATCTTGGGATGGTGGAATGGGATTTCGCTCTCGTCCTTTTGGCACCACGCCATGATGATGAGACGGTCGCCGAGATTCCCCATGAAGGCGGCGGCGCCGTTTAAACAAGCGACGCCGCTGCCACGCGGACCACGGATCGCGTAGGTCTCCAGACGATTTCCGTTTTCCAAGTCCGCTACCAGAATCTTCTCATAGTTGACGATTCCAACGGCGTCCATCAGATCTTCATCGATCGTCAGGCTTCCCTCGTAGTCCCGATCCGCTTGCGTCACGCGCAGGTGATGCAGCTTGGCTTTCAATACAGTACACAACATCGTGAGTTCGGAAGGAATGCCTCCCGTCCTTTCCTACTTCAAAAGCTCCGGCCAGTCGTACTCGCGCAACGCACCGTTGACGGCGTTGGCGTAACGGTAAATCGCGCGACCTCGAATCGCGGCGGCCCAGCCCAAAGGCGCGTTTTCCGTCTGGATACCCGCGAAAAGTCCGCGCTCAACGGCATACGCATGGGCACCGGGCACGACAGAGTTGCCGCTGACCTCCAGCACCACCGGTTTCTGGTAACGTTTGTTGAGGGCGTCTGCACAGACTGCGATGTCCTCCGCCTTGACGCCGACGAGTGACTTACCCATGAGGTAGAGCATCGCGGCGATTCCTTCATCCTTGTTCGACGCGGTATAGAACGCATGGCGAAAACCGGTATTCTCACCCACGCCATGAATGTCCGCCACCATCACGGGATGTCCCTCGCCCAGCAACTTCCGCACGCGTTCCTGCGCATCGAGACGTGCGGTGTCGTTGACAATCAGCACGGGCGCCTGTTTCACCTGAGCGGGTTCGCAGAGTACGGCAGGAATCGCCATGCCGGAGGGATAGGCGAAGGCAAGGCGAGACACCTTCACACCATTCGTCATCTCGTTCGATGCGATCTCGACGGCAACCGCGCCGCATTCGGCCAACGGACGAATGCGCGCCAACCGACGCGCGGCGGCAACCAGTCCCGCCGCATCCAGCGTCTTGCCGTTCCGTGTTTTTTCCACACGGTCCAGTTCATCCGCCAGCAAATCGTAGCAGGAACGGAACCCGGACAGCTCACTCACCTTGCCGTTCGGAGTTACGTTGTAGTCGGGTTTCGGAAGACCGCAATCAGCACTCTTCTCGGAAAAGGTGAGGTCCAAACGGCGATTCGCCGCCATGTCCAGCGGGAAACCGTCCTTGCTGTCCGCAAGCCAGTGCGCCATCCACTGTACGGAGGCGGCGCGCGTACTCTCGCGCCAACCGTGCGGCCCCGGTACGTCCGCCAGCGTAAAGCGCTCGCTCCAACCGAATCGGTCGGCAACACGGCGGACAACGCGATAGGTCTCGCGCGTCCCGTAGTTCGGGAACATGTCGTTGTAGGTACAGGTGACGCTCACCGGCGAAGGCGCGCGAAGCAGGATGTAGCCCGCGTGATTCAAGCCGAAAGCGAGTTGCCCGAAGATGTTCTGTTCCGCATCCTGCGGTCCCATCCAGCGACAGACCTCGCGCAAGGAGGTGAGGTAACAGGAAGGCGCGGCGGCCTGTACGCGGTCATCCATCGCCATGATCAGCGAAGTCATCGTGCCGCCACCGCTGTTGCCCATCACACCGAGCTTGCCGCCACGGATGTCGGGACGCGAGGCGAGGTAGTCCAGACAACGCATGCCATCCCAGATGCGGAAACGAGCCATGCTCCAACCGAGAAGCGAAGAAAGAACGCCAATCGCATTGTGTCCCTTGCAGTTCGCATAGCCCGGCGGCTGCATCCGTTCGCCCTGCTCGACGGGATCATAGATGAAGGTCGCAAGGCCGCGCTGCGCGGCCTGCACACAGATGCGCTGGTAGGTACCAGACCCCTTGCCATTGTCGCTGTGACCGCAGGTAACTATCACAGCGGAATACGGAGGCTTGAACTTCTCCGCGTCCGGCAAGTAGAGCAGTCCTGTCAGGTAATGTCCCGGCTGACTCTCCATCAGAATCTTCTCGATGCGGTACCCCTCGCGCGGGATGGTCGCAACGACCTTCGGATTCAGCGGCGTCCGTTGCGGGAAGCCGCCAACCGCCGCTGTCATGCGTTCGCGCAGATGCGCCTGATGCGCACGGAACGCTTCCAACGTGGTGAGCTGCCGCCAGGCGTCATCGGCTTTGGAATCCAGCTCCTCCAGTTCATTGAAGATCGTCGTGTATGCCGTGTTCTGCCCGGACGGCAGCATCGGCTGGCGCAAGGCGTCGGTCAGCGCGTCCGCATACGCAGTGTAGCATACGGTGAAAGCGGCGAATACGGCTGCCGCCAGTACTGTTGGTGTTTTGATCATTGTGGCTTTCTCCTTTTCTTGCAATGGGACGGGGGGAAGCCCCCCGAACCCCCGTGGAATCCAGAAGTCCCTAGCGTGCTCCTCCCAAGTGCCCCGGCTAAGCGGGGTAAGCTGATCCTGCTTTTTAGCTTCCCCGCTTTTCAGCCGCTCCGGGCATTTTCCTGGTGGCTTACCCCTCCTTGATTCCGAGCAGGAACTCGGCGTTGCTCTTGGTGGGCTTGATGCGACGTAAGACCATCTCGATCGCATCGACACTGGGTACGCCCGTCAACGCACGACGCAACATCCACGTGCGGTTCAGCTCTTCGGGATAGAGCAGCAGCTCCTCTTTGCGCGTACCGGACTTCTCGATGTTGATCGCCGGATAGATGCGCTTGTCGGAGATCTCGCGGTCGAGATTCAGCTCCATGTTGCCCGTTCCCTTGAACTCCTCGAAGATCACCTCGTCCATGCGGCTTCCCGTTTCGATCAGCGCAGTGGAGATGATGGTGAGGCTACCGCCGTTTTCGATGTTTCGCGCGGCACCGAAGAAACGCTTCGGTTTGTGCAGGGCGTTGGCATCGACACCGCCTGTGAGAACACGTCCACTGTGCGGCTGTACGGTGTTGTAGGCACGGGCGAGACGCGTGATACTGTCCAGCAGGATCACCACGTCCTTCCCGTTCTCCACCTGACGTTTCGCCATCTCGATCACCATCTCCGCCACTTGGATGTGGCGTTCTGGTGCTTCGTCGAAGGTGGAGGATATTACCTGCGCCTTGGTGTTGCGCTGCATATCGGTCACTTCTTCGGGACGTTCGTCAATCAAGAGAATGATCAGCACCGCATCGGGATGATTTTCGGAGATGGCATTCGCCATCTTCTGCATCAGAATGGTCTTGCCTGTGCGCGGCGGCGCAACAATCAAACCGCGCTGACCGAAACCAACCGGCGTGAAGATGTCCATGATGCGCATGGAAAGCTCTTCAGGCTTGCTCTCTAGGCGGATACGGCGCGTCGGGAAAAGCGGAGTGAGATCCTCGAAGTGCGTGGTACGCCTCGCCTCGGCGGCCGGCTTTCCATTCACCGTATCGACTCGTGCCAATGCGAAGAACCGTTCCTTGTCACGCGGCTCGCGCACAATTCCCTGCACGAGATCACCCGTACGCAACGCGAAGCGGCGCACCTGTGAGGGTGAGACGAAAACGTCCTCCGGACACTGCAGATAGTTGCTCTTGGGCGAACGCAGAAAACCGTAGCCGTCCGGCATGATCTCCAACACGCCACTGGTGATCACCATGCCACCCTGCCGTAGATAGTTGCGGATAATCTGCACGATGATCTGATGCTTTTGGATGTTGCTCGCCTCTTCCGCCGAAAGGTTCGGCAGGTACGCCAGCAACTCCACCACCGTCTTGCTCTGCAAATCCTTCAGGAAAATTTCCGGGAGGTTCTGCGGCACGGGTGGACGATAGACCTCGACGATCGGATTCCCCTGCGGACCACGCGCCCACTGCTTGGGATTCTGCGGAGCCTCGGAAGCGGGAACGCCACCCTGCGGCACCTTGCGCTGCTGCTGTTGCTGGGGTTGGGGTTGCGGTTTTTTCTCCAGCGTGCCCGCAAGGGACGCGCTGGCAGGTTGAACTGTGGCGGCAGGTTGGGGCGGCGCGCTGGCTGGTTGGGGCGTGGCTACTGGCTGAGGCGCAGGAGCTGGTTGAACCGTAGCGGCAGGCTGGGGTGCGCTGGCTGGCTGAGGCGCAGGAGCGGGCTGTGGCGGCTGGGGATGCGCTTCCGTAGCCTCGGCTTTTGGCTGTGGTTTCGGCTGAGGAACCGCTGGCTTTGCCTCTTCGGCAACTGCTGATGCGGGAGTCGGTGCTTCTGGCGCGCGAGCTTCGCGCTTCGCCTGTTTTTTCCCCTTTTTCCCTTGCGTGGCTGCAGGGGGAACGGCGGTAGGTTGGGGCGCGGCGGCAGGTTGAACTGTCTCAGCAGGTTTGGGCTCACTGGCCGGCTGAACCACCTCGGCAACGGGTTCTGGTGTCCCCGCAACAGGCGTCTCGGCGGGGGGTTCCCGCTTCACCGTGTCAGTGTGACCGAGATCGGCAGCGATATTCTCAACGGCAACATCGACATTTTCGGGAATGATGCCGCTCGTCTCGATCGGTGCATTGTCACCCGCTCCGAGGTCTTCGGGCAATCCCTTGATTTCGCGTTTTTTCCCACGCGCGTTCCGGAACTGTGATTTTCCGTGCTGATTCCGGCCTTTCCCGCCGCGCGAAGAATGCGGCTGTCCCGGTTTGGTGGAAAGCGGCAACTGCTGCTGCGGTTTCATTGGGTCTGCCTCTTTCTGTTCCCGACGAGGCTTCGCGTGCGCCACCGGGTGAGAGAAACTCATGCCACGCGTGTCGTTGCGTTGTTTGTTCGGTTTACGTCCACGCGGACGCGGCGCGTCTGTCGTGCGCTCTTGCTGCGTCCCCGCAGGTGATGGTGTAGCGGCAGGCATCTCTGTCTGCTGTTGTCCTTCATTTTCTGTAGTCATGGAGTGTCGTCCTGGTTTAAATAGTGCAAGGGACGGGGGTCAAAACCCCCGAACCCCCGCGGCAGGGGTCAGAACCCCCGAACCCCCGCGGCAGGGGTCAAAACCCCCGAACCCCCGCGGCAGGGGTCAGAACCCCGAACCCCCGCGGCAGGGGTCAGAACCCCGAACCGCCAAGGTGGTCCCAAGCTCTGCGGCTCTTCGCCTCTGCAACGCCGGGTTCCGGGCATCAGACCGGTTCATCAGAGGATTCGTCTTCCGGCAGCTATGCAAAGCTGCCGGCACGAAGTGCGTCTGCCGTACGTTTCGCGGCTTCACGCAACGAATCCTTGTCGGCATCGTTGTGAATCACGAGCTGCGAACGGACGGCCTTTTCCGCCACGGGCATTTGCGAAGCAATACGCTGACGCGCTTCCGTCTCGGAATGCCCACGCGTCTGCATCAGCCGCTTCACTTGGTTCTCCTCACTGGATGTGAGGCAGAGTATCGTATCCCAATCGTCTTCCCATCCGCATTCAAAAAGTAGCGGAATCACCGCCACGCGGATTCTGTTTTCTCCGGGTGTCTCCTCTGACACCCACCGCGCGATTTCCGCCTTCACCAGCGGATGGAGAACGGCATTCACCGCCGCGCGCGCCTCTTTCGAGGCAAATACCTTCTTGCCTAACCGTTTGCGATCAATCGAACCGTCTTCCGCCAAAATCTCGTTCCCGAAAATCCTGACCAGGGGTTCCACCGCCGCACCGCCGCATGCCTCTAACCGATGCGTGACGTCATCGGCATCCAATACGGCAATCCCCTCTTCTTTCAGTCCTTCACAAAATAGGGATTTGCCACACGCAATGCCACCGGTCAATGCAATTCGACGCATACGGAGAGAGTACAGAACCTGTCGCGGACAATGCCCGCGACAGGTAGAAATCTCGCTTACTCAACCGTAGCAGCAGGTTCTGCCGCAGGAGCCTGAGGAGCTGCACCGCCCTCAGCCGGAGGCGTACCACTTTCTTCGCCGCCCTTCAGGAGGGAATCGCCCTCGCTCTGGCGGATCAACTTGCCGGCGGGATCAACCAGACGCGCCGTGATGAAGATCAAGAGATTGCGCTTATTGGAGTATTCCGACTTGCTACGGAAGAGACGTCCGAGGTAGGGAATATCGCCCAACAACGGAATCTTGTCTTCCATCGTCTTGCGCTCTTCGGTGATGAGACCGCCGATCACGACCGTCGCGCCGTTATAGACGGAGAGCTGTGTGCTGACCGAACGCACGGAGAAGAAGGGCTGCTCCATCGGCAGCTGGATGTACCCCGTCTCGGCGATCATACCGCCGTTCTGGGTCGCGAGGAGCGGGTTCATGGCGAGTTCGGCTGCCGTGGCGGGACGATAGACCGTCTTCGGCAACTGGGTACCGTAGTTCTTCCACGTCGGCTCGGAGACGACCTGCGGGTTCAGCATGAGGTTGATCATCTGGCCTTCAGGGGAGACTTCCGGGACGACCTGGAGAATCGTGCCGACTTCGCGCATCTCGAAGTTCTGCGGCTCGACCGTGGCGATCGGATCGGCGGAGTTTCCGGAGGTGCTGGATGAAGAGCCGTTCTGCGAAATCTCGACATCGTATTCCGTCGGGTAGATGTACTCGGTGACAACCTTCATGACGGCTTCCTGACCGTTCTTGGTAACCACACGCGGGGCGTTCAAGAGGTCGGTGTCGGAACGCTGGCTCAACATGTGGAGGATCATCGAGAGGTCGGCATTGCCAAAGATCGCGTTGATCTTCATGAACTGGTCGTTCTTGCTGCCCCCTTCACCGGAGATGTGGTTACCTTCCTGGCTGAGGAAGCGCTGTCCCGTACTGTAGCTCTGTCCGTCAATCGCGGAAATGCTGGCTTTGTGACCAGATCTATAGACATTTCCATACTGGGGAATGAGCGGATTGATTGTACCCGCCAGATTGTTTTGGGTCACCGGCGTAACGAGTCCATCGTTGCGGTAGTAGGTACCCGCGACAAGGTTCTTCGCATCGTCGTACTCCGGATTCAGGAGGGTTTCCGTCAAGCGACCGGGACTGGTGTACGGGGCATACCGCGTCGTTTTCACATAGGTCAGGTTCCCGTCCGCGTCGTACACCTGAATCGGGGCGCCCGCAGAGTCCGTTGCAATGGTCGTTCCGGAGGTCGTGTACTTGCGGAAGTTCTTGCCGAGGAATCCGGGTACGCCAAAGGAGAAGTCGCCGTTGAGGAGCCATTCGAAACCGAGGGAGTTGAGATCCTCCTGGGAGACCTCGACGAAGCGCGCCTCAATCTCGATCAAGCGCGGCGTGATGTTCAAGTCTTCCAAGACCTGCTCGAAGACGGCGAGGTTCTCGGCGGTGTTCTTCACGCGCAGCTTGCCGATGGTGGAAACGTAGGCGATGGAGGAACCTTCCGGCCACTGGACGCCCAGTTCACCGAAGAACGCCTTCCAGTCCTGTTTCTGACTCATATCGTCCTGTTGCAGGAAGGTGTTGTCTCCGCCCTTCTTGCTGCTTGCTATCTCGCTCTGCGCGGCACTGACACGATCCGAGATAGAGGAGAGCACGTTGTAGGAACGGGTGATGAGGTCGGTATCCGGCTCATTGACCGGAACGATCATGACCACGGGTCCACGAATGAGGAACTTCATGCCGGAGACATCGCAGACGAGCTTCAGAGCTTCCTTGAGGGTGATGAAACGTGCGGTGACCGCGGGAATGACAGGCGCACCACCCGCGTTCCCGCCACCGGGAGCGGCAGCTGCAAAGGGATCCGCATTGTCTTCACCGGCAGGTGCGGCAGCTGCACCGCCGCCCTGGGCAAGCTTCAACACGAGGTTGACGCCGCGCTTCTCCATCGGCAATTCAGGATTGTCGTAATCGCGAGAGGCGTTGTTGAAGAAGTTGACCGCATCGATAATCGTGGCTGGCGGCCGGAAGTTGACTTCCGGAATGATAATCTTGTCCAGTTTTTCCTGAACCATCTGTTCCGCAGACGACCCCATGCCTCTGATTGTTTTGCCGTCCTTGGCTGTCATTTCCAATTGCCCCTTCGGCAACTCGGCGCTATCCACGGCGTAACGCTTGGTGTTCCAGGTGTCGCGAACCTCACGGATCATGTAGCTGCGGGTCGCCTCGAACTCGATGTCCGAGAGTTGCTTCATGCGGTCAGCGATGTAGTCGCGCAGAACCATCGCTTCCTTGGTGTCGGGATAGTCGCGAAGGATCAGCTCGCACTGCTCCAAAGCCTTGGTGTACTCACCGGTGGCGCAGAGCTGGCGGGCGCGACGCATCCGGCGACGCGTCTCGGTACGCTGGATCTTGTGGTCCTCATCATTCACGCGGTGGGAGATCTTGGAGGTATCGACTACAACCGTAGCGGGCTTGTCCTGCAACGACTCCAGCAGACGGGCAGCCTGCGGATGACCGGCTTCCTGCGCCTTGACCGCGAGAATACGCGCATTCTCATTGTCATTGTTCTTGCTCTTCTCGAGCGCGTCGCGGTAGTACGCCTCACCGAGCCCCTTGCGAGCCTCATCGATCAACGCGGCGTTGGCGGGACGGTTGCTGATGAACTCGATCGCCTGCTGGTACTGCGTGGCGGCGGTTTCGTAGTCGCGCTTGCGCATCGCGGTGCGGGCGCTTTCGAGAGAGGACTTACCATGCTGATCCATCGATTCCACGCGGATGCGTTCCAGGCCTTCGAGTTCGGAAATGATGGCGGCCGTTTCATCCACAGGAGCATCAGCGGCTGCTTTCGCCTCCGGCTTTTCTGCCTCCGGCTTGTCACCTTCCACGGCAGCGGGAGCATCCGCTTTCGCTTCCGTTTTGTCACCTTCGACAGCAACCGGTTTCTCGGCTTCCGGCTTGTCACCCTCGACGGCAACTGGAGCTTCGGCGGGCTTCTCTTCCGCAACAGCGGGCTTTTCCTCAACGGGCTTCTCAGCTTCCGCCTTCTTTTCAGCGGGCTTCTCCGTGAGATCGTTCAGGAGGTTATCCACATCCGCCTTCTTCTCGGCATCCTTGGCAGCCTCTTTCACCTCGGCGACTTTTTCCTCCGCCTTCTTTTCGACGGCAGGGGCTTCGGCAGGCTTCTCTTCCGCAACTGCGGGCTGCTCGGGCTTCGCCTTGGCGGGCTTTTCGGCGGTAGGCGCGTCATCCTTCTTCTCGGCGGTCAGATCCTTCAAGAGATCATCCACGTCGGCATCGGCGGCCTTCTTGCCCTCTTCCACCTTCTTCTCGGCATCCTTGGCAGCCTCTTTCACCTCGGCGACTTTCTCTTCCGCCTTCTTCTCGGCATTCTTGGCGGCTTCCTTCACTTCGGCAACCTTTTCCTCTGCCTTCTTCTCGGCAGCGGGGGCAGCCTCTTTCACTTCGGCGGCTTCCTTTTCCGCTTTCGCTTTCTCGGCAGCCGCTTTCTCCTCCTCCTGCTTTTTCGCTTCCGCCGCTTTCTTCGCGTCGTCAGCCTTTGCAGGAGCCTGGACGGCGGGCTTGGCATCTCCACCCAAGTCCTCCAGCAAGGCTTCCAAGTCATTCTGCGCAAACAGAATCGAACCGCTCAATGCCGCAGAGGCACCGAGAATCATAAACCACTTCATACTATGCGTCATTTTAGGAAACTCCTCTTTCATGGGGCAGCTCACATTTCTTCCCGATGCGAAGGACTGACAGCGGCCTCCGTACCGGTCGGGGTGCGGGTTTCAGCCACACCCCTCTCATCGTCCAAGAAGTAAAGGAAAGAGTATCATACCTACTTTTTCCACCTAAATCAAGTCACAAATTTCAAGTTATTCGGCAGGCCGAATCAAACTCCTCTTCTTTGTTTCCTGATTTTCGATCAGAACTTCCTTCTTCGCGCTTTCAATTGAGATCACGCGGTAGGTTTCTTCACGGACTTTGAAATCTCCTCCTTCGATCAGGCTCCACTCCTTCTTGTCCAGCGGGAAGGCGAGAACCGCTTCGGTATCGGTAATGACAGGTTTCTTGTCACCGATGGTCAGCGAAATGTCGCGCTTGTCGGACAGGCGGCGCAGGACGACGACCGACGTATCGACCGTTTCCTTGTAGCCCTTGCCCGTGTCGCGCTTCTCCGAACTGTCGGTGAACTTCACGACCTGATAGGCTTCTTTCGGATCTTCGGGTTTCGCCTCGCCGATCTTCGCCGCTTCGTATCCGCCCTTACTGGCGTAGATAACGGAGTTGGTCTTGGCGTAGATAGCAGACTGACCGAACTTGGCCTTGATCAAATTGAAGACAAGCTGGTAACCGTCCGGCATCTTGTTCTTCGAGCCGAAGATGAAAGGCATCCGCTTGCCGCGCACGTCGGCAACGCGCAACAACGTGACCAGATCCGGATGCGACTTCGGATCGCGCGGATCGGTTCCGGCAACAAACTCCTCCAGGTTGGTGAAGCCGTCGTTGTCCATATCTTCCTTGGCATCCTCTGCGTTCTGCGGATTGAGCCCGTACTTGACCTCCCACTTGTCAGCCATGCCGTCCTCATCCGCGTCCAGAATTTCCTGAACGGGCGCGGCCTTCGGTTGCTCGACTCCGCAGAAGACGCACTTCTCGGCATCCAGGGGAATGGGTTTGCGGCAATCCTTGTTGACGCACTGTACGCGACGTTCCGGGATGTAGCAGCCGGGATCCTGAATGCTCGGCGGCTCCAGGCGCATCGGTTTCTGCAACGAACGCATTGCGGCGTTGTACGGCTCCATCGAAATCACCTCGGCGGGCTTGTTCGGCTCGGGGCGGTTCCGAATCTTATCGACGCCGTCCTTCTTGTTCTGGTCAATCCTGGAGAGCAGGATGAAGAGCAGACCGAGCAGACCGAGCAGCACCACCACGGCGACGATCTTGTCGTAGTAGCGGAGCAAGACGTTATCTTTCTGGTTCGTAGCCATGGTTATTCGGTCTCCTTGTAGTCAAACGAGTAAACATCCGCCTCGATCTTGACCAACAGGGGCGGTTCCAGGTCGGGGCTGGTGACGATGATACGCTTCGGCTGCGCGGGCGCGGCGGCTTTTTTCTTCTCCGCCGCCTCGGCAAGCGCGTCACCCGAATCTTCCTCCTGCTGTTGCTGGAGCTTGAGGGCATCGTCCGAACTCTTCAGCCGCTGCGTGTAGGGCCCGAGGGAATCGGCGGTCGCGCGGTACTCGACCTTGGTGATCGCGGTGAACGGCTCCATCGCGGCCAGACTGTTGAGCACCTTTGTAAAGGCGTCGGGACGCGCAACGAACTCGAAGGAGAACGACTGTTTCGCAATCTGGAAATTTGCGGTTCCGTCGCCCTGCTGGGCGGCGTTCTCCTGCGCCTGCTTCTTGTTGCGGCGGTTCCTGCGACGGCGGTTGCGGGACTCTTCTTCCTGCTGCTGTGCCTCCAGCTCGCGCTGTTTCGCCTCGGCGTCGTCAAAGAGCTCGCGTGTCACGGAGCGGATTTCCAAAATGCCGTCCGCGTAGAGTTCCTTGCAGATCTTGTCGATCACCGCCAGCTGGTAGGCAAGGCGCGTGGCGACATTGGTGTTGGCAGGAAGCGAGGAGGACTCGCCGAGATAACGGTCGAACCCGAAGAAGAAGTTCGGTCCGCAAATCTTGCCGGCAACGGAACCGGGCTGGGACGAGAGTTCCCGCACGGTGTCCTGCAGCTTCTGCTTGAAACCGCTGGGCGTCTGGAGATCGACGCGGATCGCGCCCTGCTGCAACCGGGCGGCGGCACGCCGCATCCAGTTGGAGACGATCACTTCGTTCTGCTTCACCACCGCGATGTTCGTCGCGTTGGGGAAAACAGGGCGGTTGTAGATGCGGTCCAGTTCAGCGGTCTTACGCGCCAAATCCTCCTCCTTGCCCGTACGCTCGTCGATGGCCTGCCAAAGGAACCAGCCGACGCCAGCGGTGAGAACCAGGAAGATGGACCCCAATACGATGAGGGTTACTTGTTGTTTTTTCATCTATTCGTCCTCCTTTTCCTGTGACTCGGAGGAAGCAGAGGCGAAGATCGCGTCGATCGTGAATTCGGTCATGTACCCATCCACATCCTTGCTGCCGACAATTGAAACATCCGACTCGCCCTTTCCAAAAGCGGCGAACGTCTTGAGTTTGCTGCAGAGTTGTTCCGCAACGGTACCGCGGTTGTTCTTCGCCTCGATCTCGCGCAGGCGGTCGTTCCAGCCGCGCAGCACGATCCGAACCCCCTTGCTGCTCTCGCCAGAGGACGAGGCTGCGGCGCCTTCCGAATCCTCGGTAGCGGGTGCGGAGGCGATCGGCGTGAGCGACATGATCCAGACGCCCGTGAAGTCGGAGACGGCCTGCTGAACCTTCTGTACGCGGTCTAGCCAGCGTGAGCGGATGGACATCCGCGCGATGGCGGCCTCGGCGTCCTCGACCTTCTCCTTCTGCTGGTTGAATGCCGCGTCGTAGCGTTTCGCGTCGGCGTTCATCTTGGTGAACTTCTGCTCGGCGACCTCCAGCTGCTCTTCGAGGTTCTTGGAAATCTGCTTCTCGTAGATGATCCAGAGTCCGAGTCCGCAGAGGATACCCGCCGCGGCAAGAGCCAGATACGGGATGCGTTTCTGGAAACTCTTCTGCTCGGTAATCTCCGGCGGCATCAGGTTGATTTCGACCGGGCACTTCATCGAACGGCGCAACGCCAGTCCGACGCATTCCGCCATTTCGAAGCCGTCGCGCTCCAACGCCTTGGGGTTGAGACGCGGACTGATGTGCAGGTTGTTGAAGGGGTTGAGAACCTCGACCTCGACCTGCAACTTGTCGCGGAAGAAGTAATCCAGTTGCGGAATCACCGCCGACCCGCCCGTGAGGATGATGCGCGTCGGGACGCTGCCCCCCTGCTGGCTGCGGTAGAAGTTGATGCTGCGGCTGATCTCCGCATGGAGACGCGTCACAACGTTGCGGACGATCTTGGAAATCTTCTCATCCGTCTCGTCTTCCGCCTGATACACGCCGCCGAGCGAGACGAACGCACGTTCCTTCTTCAGGAGTTCCGCCTCCAGGAAGGGGATGTCAAAGACTTTGGCAATCTCGGTGGTGATGGCGTTGCCCGCAACAGGAATGCAACGGCTGTAGATCTTCTCGTCCTCGACGAAGATCAGGTTGGTCGAACGCGAGCCGATGTCCAACAACACGGTGCAACCGTCCAAATCGGGATAGTTGTACTTCAGGCAGTTGTAGAGCGCCATCGGCGCCACATCGACCAGATCCGGCTCCAGCTTGGCTGCGGTGACCGAATCCGTCACCTCGCGTACGCTATCGACCTTGGCGGCGACGATCATCGCCGCCTGCTCGCCGGTACTGGCATCGCCGAGGAACTGATAGTTCCAGACGATCTCGTCCAGCGGGAACGGCACGTTCTGCTCGACTTCGTACTGCACCATCTGCTGCAGCTTGTCCTCGCTCACGGCGGGGAGCTTCACGAAGCGAGGGAAGACCATCTGCCCGGAAAGGGAAATCATCAGGGGGGCGGGACGGATGCCGCGCTCCCGCATCACCGCGCGCATCTGCATCCCCAGATCGGGGGCAATGCTGCCTTCCTGGTCGGGATTGTTGCCGAGCGCGCCGACACCGTAGTTGAGCAACTGCGGCGACTTCCCGCTTTTCACGGCGAACTCGGCAAGCAAGAACTTGCTGGCGCCGACATTGACGGTAAGGATACGATCTGCCATGTTACTGAACCACCTCGTAGTCGTCAGGATTGATCAGGGCGAACGGTGTCTTGGAGCGATCGATCAGACCGTTACGGCGCTTGAGCATTTCGCTGTTCATCACTTTGTCGTTCTTCCACCACTCCTTGGGGAGGTTGATACCAAAAGAGGTCTGGTCGGATGCGAGTACATCGCTTCCTTTGCCGGTCACCTCCAAAGCCATCGCGACGGGCTCGCCATAACGTTCAACAAGGTTCGGGGAGAGACAGACGCAACTGCGGTGCTTGCCCTTGGGAACGTCGATGTACCGAACGGTCGTGGTGTAGTAGTTGTAAATCTGCTTGCCGGACTCCTCGTCCCTGCTGGAAGAGAGGACATGGTAGGTGAATGAGAGCTGATCCATCCACTTCTCGTGCGTGCTGTACTCGCATTCGACCAGCGCCCACTCGCGGCGCTTGGTGACCAGACGCGACTTTACCTTGGCGTTGGCATTGAATTCGGGAGCCTCGCTCTTCTGCGCGCGCTGGTCGAGCTTGACCGTCACTTTGCCCTCGGCGCCGCCCTCTTCCGCACCGCCTGCCGTACGCGCGGCGGTGGTACGCGCACCGCGCGTACCCATCATGCTACCTGCCGTCACGTTACGGGAAGAAGGCGCGGCTCCCGCGCTTCCGATCCACATCGAACCCAACGCACAGACCGTCAAAACTGATAGAAAACCAACACGTGTTTGCATGATTTCGTCTCCTGCTTAACCCTGCGGACATACCCCCGGACGCTCTCCCGAACAGACCCGAAGATACACTGCTTCCATTAAAAAACGGATTTAGTGTAGCGAAAAACCGACCCTAAATCAATCCCGAAATGAAGAAAGTTTTTAGGGGGCGCATCTGCGTCATTCACCCATTCCGTACGCACGAGAGGATTTTGGAAACAACCAAAGGCGGCAGTGACGAGTGACGAATGGGAGGGACGCGCTCCGTCGCGTCCACCGCATAACGACGATACCCACGTCGTCGAAACCGACAAGTTATTCCCATGAACGTTCCCGCGCACGGCGCGGGTTGGGAGCTTGCCGCTATGGAGAGCCGCCGTCTCGGCGGCTGTATCGTTCACATCATAGCCGCCGGGACGGCGGCTCTCCATATTACCACCGTGTATTACGCGGGCGAGTTGGCCCGCGTTCTAAAGACAAGTTGTTTTTTACGTTGTTTCTGTTGTTTTCATTTTCAAAAGACGACGGTGAAATACGCAGATGCGCCCGCAATGTCCCCGTTGCCTCACTTCGTTCGGAATGAAGAATGATGTGCCGCCTTGCGGCGGCAATGACGAATGGCGAGTGAAAAATGAAGAGGCGGCAAAGTCACTAATGACAAGTGTCGGAGTATGATCGCTCGTTCCTCTTGTCATTTTCGTCCTTTATGTCCCTTCTCTGCCTAACCAGCCTAACCAGCTTAACACACTTATCCCGCTGGTGGCTTTGCCGCCTTACTGTTTTCCTTCAGGGACCGATACTTTGACGAGCGGCTGGGACAAGACGGCAAGATCTTTCTCGTCTAGGATAAAGAGGAGCTCGATTCCTCTGGTCATGGCGTACCGTTTCCCAAACCCGGTCGATTTTCCGATCAGGATGGTTTTCCGTATGGCGTCCGAGGTATCGACATCGAGGTTTAGTTCTAACCACGGTTCGCGAAATCCGTAAGAGGCGAGATCCTCCAGTGAGACACTTAGTTTTTCAATACGTTCGGCTTTGAGTGTGGTCAGCAGGGTACCAAGGGCGGCAACTGCATCCGCGTCAATCGTCCCCGCCGGTTTGACAGGAAGCCAAGGTGCTTTCGTATCTTTTCGTTCGATGATTTGCTCCTCTCCGCCCTGACGTTTCTGCGTAATTCGTCGCAGGCTCGTGGGAGAAAGGGAAAGCATGGTTTTGTCATGGAGCGAAAGGAGTCCAGTCATGCTGACCAATTGCGGCGGCATATTGGAAACGGCGATACCGTACCGTGTCGAAGTATGCTCCATGCGGATTCGATAGGTTTTCTGGGCGATGTCGTTGTATGCGATCTCCAACCGTTTCTTTTCATTGGGGAAGGTCAGCTCGACGGTACTGACGGGTTGGAAGCGCTGCTCTTTTTCCCGTGCCTCTTCCGCCTCCTCCTGAAGCGGTGAAACGGGGAGGTTGATCAGCGAGGTCGCCAGTTCATGTGCGGTCGTCTGATCGGCGAGGTCGCTGACAGGGGATTCCAGTCGCCACTGTCGGTTGGTTTGAACCAGAATGAAGCGGGTTTCCCCCATCTGGATCAGCAAACGCTGGATTCGTTCGGGCGGTTGGTGGAAAAGCCTCGTGTCCTGAAGGTTCTCTGGACGAATTTGGAAGGCTGAGACGACTTCGTTCGTAACCAGCCCAATCGATTCACCATCGAAGAGTTGAATGTAAGAGAGAGCCGCATCGTCTTGGCTGGCTTTCCCGAAAGTCAATTGCAGAGGTTTTTCATTCGCGCCGGTGGATATCTGAAGATGCATTCCCGACTCCTCGTCTAGCCCGTACAGGGCCAGTTTGCTTTTGAAAAGAGACTCCGAGCGAATGACATCCATTACGTTCGAGATGTCGGGCCAGACGAATCGCGTAACCCGGTTGGTACAGAGGATCTGAAGTAGTTTCGACACCGCTTGTTCGTCGGCGGGTGCCAGTTCGGGTTGGACGAACCCCCATCCAGACGCGTTCTTGACTAACTTCATGAATGGCTTTCCTGGAGAACGGATTGAAAGCCCCGTGATTTGCGAAATGTCTTTTGGAAAAATTTGGTAGGAACGGATTTCATTCACATGCTGGGGGATTCTCTGGAGGAGTTCGGAGGAGACTGTGAGAACTCGATCCTCGCCATCCCTGCGTAGATACAACTCTTTTCCCATCGGGGAAACGGATCCTACCTCCAGCCCGATCCGATTTCCACGCCCCTCCAGTGTAATCTTCGTGCACGGAGGATTCAGTCCAAGTTGCCGCAGAGAAAGGTCGCGTTTAACCAGATCAGGAAAGGAGACCGAGTCGGAGACGCGGCTTTTTTCCAGCGCATCGAGGAATTTCTGCACGGCACCCTGATTGACCTCTGCGGAGAAGGGTGCCGTAATGATCCAGTGATCATCCTGCCGAACGAGTCCCATGTGGAAACGTTCGTTGTCGATGGTGATGTGCTCAATGTCGGTCAGCGGTTGCGCGACAAGCTGTAGGTTGGAGTCCGTCGCGGTCAGCGCGGCGGGGGAACGAAGCAGATACAGCGCGAGGAGTGTCAGGCAGATGCCGCATAGCAGAAATAGAAGCGTGCGTCGATTTCCCATGTCAGAAATTCCGTTTGATTGCCCCGAGGAAAAAGAGGAAAAGGATCGCTGCGGGAATCCCAGCGGCGGCGATCAGTTTCAGGAGAATCCACTGCTTTCTTGTCATCCCCGTGACGAGAGTTGCATCGCCGCCTTGCGAGGGTGCCGTGCTGGTGTCGATTCCCGCCAACCAAGTTACGGCGTTGAGGAAGAAATCGCGGTTGGCGTTGGCTCTCGTAGCAAGCGCACCATTCATCACAAAGTCGGTTTCGCCAATGACGCAGAGGCGCGTGGGTTTGAAAACGATGTCGTGCGACATCTTCTCGCCACGTTCTACGGCAATGGCAACCGCCACTGGGCCAGGCTTGTCGTTTGCCGGATCAAACGTGTACGGTCGGATATCGGGTTGCGATTCCCCCCAGCCGTCTGCACTCGAACTTGCCAGGATGCTCACGGTCGGTTTGTCCGGGCTGTTGTCGTCCAGAGTTGCCGCCTCCAGACAACGCGGTGTTCCGAAGATGACGGCTGCGTTTTCCAGATTGCGCGAGATCACATGATCGCCGAAATTCGAGATTACGATGTCACCGCCCGTCAAGGTACGCGGTCCGACTGCAACCAGCGGCGAAACACGGATTCCCCAGTTGGCGAAAAACTTCGCGAAGTCCGGCGGCGTAGCGGGAGACAACAGGCAGAGCATCCTGCCGCCGCGCAGGAGATAAATCTGGAGCAACTCGAATTCCTCCCTCGCAAGCGGCTTGCGAGGTCCCGCAATAATCAGGATGTGGCAGTCCGTTGGAATCGCCTTCAATCCGGGCAACTGCAACGGGCGGATTTCAAACCCGTCTCTGGTCAGTTCCCTTGCGATATCCGAAAATCCGTAACGTTCGTCATAGTTGTCGTATTTGACCTCGCCGTGTCCATCCAACCAGTAGATGACAGACTTCTCAAACGGAAGTCCCAATCTCGCGATAGCGGAAGCGCAGATCGTCTCGCCGCGAAAAACACCGAGTTCATTCCGATCGTATTCCTTTTCGGAATCATCCGTCCGCAAATGGGAACGGGAGGAAAGCATCTCGTCCAGCGTGACGGTTACGGTACGATGTTTCTGCTCGAAGACCAACGAATTTTCCGGGATCTTCAACGCAGCCAGTTTCCCGGCTCGCGTCAAATCCCAGCGGGGATCGACATAGTCGATTTCCAAGTCCGCACCCGCAACCGCGCGTGACGCTTGCTGGAAGCCGCGCAAAAGACGCGAGATTGGGCGGAAGAGGAGGTGTCCGCGATCGAAAAAACAGGTGATACGGATGGAGCCTTGCGTGTTCGCAAGAATTCCCCGCGTCCGTTCGGAGACTTGCTGTACATGGTCAACCGATGACTCCCAAGAAAAATCCAAACGTGCTGCCAACACCATCAGGAGAATCGTCAGGATTCCGCCTAGGGCGATGGACAGCAATGCTGTGAACCACAAGGTTCGCTTGCCGGAAGAAGGTACTTTCGGCTCTTCACGCTCCGTATCGTTAACCATAGTTTCAGTATAGCGGATTCAAACGCATCTGTCCATGTTGCTCTTCAAAAATCTGTCACGGGAGATGGAGCTGGAAAATGGGGTATTTGAGGGTTAGGAAACAACAAAAGCATCCCGTATATTCCGTTGTTCTGAAATTATCCCGCACAGACACTAGGAATGTCGGTTAAGCGTGTTTGTCTGGAGGCTGAAATCAAGTTTTGCGTCGTTACGGTCGCGACAGAAAGTACCCCACCCCATTCCACCAATTCGACAGTTGGGGTGGTTAATGTACGACAATCAGTTCGCCCCAGTTTGTGGTCGCACGTCGGGAAAGCATTTCGCGTTTCATTTTCCAACTGCGGTTTTCGCCGATACCCTCGGATGCGGAAAAGACCTTTCCCTTTCCGTACCTTGCGTTAAGGGTGTCCACAACTTGATAAAGTTTGGAGTTTTCTTGTGACGGGGTCTGCGAAAACAAATCCTGTTGTCGTGCCGTTCCAGCCTTTTCCAATCCAAGAAAAACCATGCCGGATTTTCGGTATCGAAGCCCGTCAACGAATAACGCGCCGATCTCTTGTTGAATCGCCTGCAACATCTCGTTCGTCGCATCGGTCGGATGAGGAAAGATAACCGTTTTGTCCGCCCAAGTTTGTTCACACGCCTTGCCGTATTGTGCGTAGATATTCACTCCTGCAGCCAATAGCCCGTGTCGGCGGAGTTTTTCCGCAGCTTGCGCAGTAAAAGATGCGATGGATTCCGAAAGTCCCTCCAGCGTGGTCACTGGCTCACCGAAGGAACGAGAACAGGAAATTGATTTGGGGTCTTCATCATGATCCGCCTCCACGCAGGGAATTCCGCGCAACTCCATCGCTGTACGAAGTGTGACGACGGAACCAAGGTGACGAATCACTTCATCCGATTCATTGCGGAACTGTTCCGCAGTGTGGATTCCGTGTTGATGGAGCGTTACACTCAATCTCCTGCCGATTCCCCAGATCTCCTCTACGGGAAGCTTTGAGAGGATAGGTGTGGGATCATCCGGCATGACGAATACGCCGTCCGGTCGTTTCTTCCCAATGTGATTCGCAATTTTCGCAAGTGTCTTCGTGGTGGCGAACCCGATGCCACATGGGATGCCCACCCATTGAAGGATTTTCGCACGAAGACGTTTCCCATACCCATTCAGATCCTTTTTGGCAGTGCTGGGCGGGAAAATAAATGCTTCGTCAATCGAATATTGTTCGACCGCAACGGATTCTTTTCGCAGGATAGACACGATCCTTCGGGAGAGATCCCCGTACAACTCGTAGTTCGATGACCGGAAGATCAGCCCATCTCGTTCCATCCGGTCTTTCAACTGAAAATATGGAGTTCCCATCGGAATTCCGAGTGCCTTGAATTCGTTTGACCGTGAGACACAGCAACCATCGTTGTTGGACAGTACGGCAACAGGCTTTCCGTTGAGACGTGGATCAACCACACGTTCACAGGAAACGAAAAAATTATTGCCGTCAACCAGTCCGATCATGGTTTCCCCCACAGAAAATCAATTCGCTCATACAACACCTCGAAATTTAAAACCGATGGATGACCGCCGTAACTTTTCCGAAGAACTGGAGCTCATGTCCTGACGTAAGGCGGATGACAGGGTAATTCGGATTGGCGGGTTCTAGGCGTGTCCCGAGCACATCCCGACGGAAGGTCTTGACTGTGAAATCCCCGTCGATACAGGCGATCACAATGTCTCCGTTTGCCGCACGTAGGGAACGATCTACAACTAACAAGTCACCATCGTGGATACCGGCACCATCCATTGAATCTCCTTCCACTCGGACAAAAAAAGTGGCGGCCGGACGTTTGACAAGTAACTCGTTTAAGTCCAGTGGTTGTTCTAAGTATTGCTCTGCTGGAGAGGGGAATCCGGCCACAACTGCTCCGGCGATTTGCGTTTTCGTTTTTTTCATCATACACCTCGTTCTGCACCCAATCCACATCGGTCTTCCTGCATACCATCTTCATTTTCGCATCGTCCGCCTTCCATTATATCTGTTATCATTCCCATTGACAATTCAAGAAAGAATGCGCGGCTGACGCTGGGCGCATCTGCGTATTTCACCATCGTCTTTTGAAAATGAACACAACAGAAACAACTTAAAGAAACAACTTGTCTTTAGAGCGCGGGTTAACTCGCCCGCGCCCCAATAGTTGATCCAATAAAGGCAACGGGGACGTTGCCCCTCCCCACTGTCATGCGTGAACGGCTCAATCCGACAACCTAACTACCGAACCGTTCGCGAAGCGAAGTTACAGGCAAAGGAGAAGCGATGCGCGGACCGGTTGGTCCGCGTACCTCTTTCAAATGTTGTCTTCAAGTTGTTCTGGTTGTTTCCAAAATCCTCTCGTTCGTACGGAATGGGTGAGTTACGCAGATGCGCCCGCTGACGCCGCCAGCTGGGTAACACGTCTTACTGTCCATTTTAACCTTTTTACTCCGTATCGCTTCATGGTACAATTTTTGACACCAAGGTTCGAGGATGCCTAGTGATGGAGGAACGAGGAATGAGGTGGTTTGTTTCGATTGTATGTGTAGCGATATGGGGTGGGGTGACATTTGGCGAGACAGGTGAGAAATCCTGTTGCGGCTATACCGCCGTGCGGAATTTGTATGGTGTTTCGGAACGTGATCACCGTCCGCTTCGGATTCAAGAAAGTGATTCTGTGGGTGTCCATTTTCATTCGGATTATCCCGTGGATCGTCTTTCCGCCTGTTGTCCAAGCTATAGTAACAACAAAGGATCGCTGACGTTCACCATCTATCGATGGCAAGGTTCAGTTACCGCCTCGCGTCAGGGGAAAGCGTTGGCAAAACAACGATTTGTCGATTTCAAGGATTGCGCCGTTCTCTCGATTTCGTTTCCACGGCAAGCAGGCGATTTCTACGGTGAATTGAGCGAGGGAGAGGAATCGGTTGGTATTTGGCGTCGGGACTCCTCGGTGAAAGGAGTACAGTACTTTGTGAACGGGAGTCCGACGAATGGCTCCTTTGAGTTTTCTATCAATCTCCACGGTTTCCCCGTTCCTGATACGGGAAGCGGAGCGGTCTTAGAGAAACTGGCGGGGCCGACGATTGCGCCGCCCCAGTGCGCTTCATCCGTCTCCGATGATCATGGAGCATTGATACCGGGAAAGGTGTTTGAACCGCGTGATCTCTATGCAGACACATGGGATGCAATCGACGGATTGGGGCGCACTCTCGAACGCGCGGATACGCTTCCCGCTCCGCGTGCGAAACAGGTCGGTATCTTCTATTGGACTTGGCACGAACGCTTTGTTGCCGCACACGAGCCGAGAAATAACGCACGTCTGGTGACAGAGAATCCGGGAATCTTGGAACGACCGAACGATCCGCTGTGGGGACCGGCCATGCGTCGGCATCATTGGGACGAACCGTTGTTCGGTTACTATCAGACCATTGACACATGGGTTCTCCGTAAACACGCGCAGCTTCTGTCGGCAGCTGGTATCGATACGGTCGCTTTTGATGCGACGAATGCTTCCCTGACTTGGATGGATTCCGCTTGGGCGTTACTTCGGACTTGGAGTGCCATGCGTCGCGACGGTCTCCGTACTCCCTGCTTCATCTATATGCTCCCGTTTCATGAGAACCCGCATCAGATTGTCAGCATCCTCCAGCTCTACCGCGATCTCTACAAGCCGGGGAAGTTCCGTGACCTTTGGTTCTATTGGAACGGGCGTCCGCTTATCCACGCTACGCCACGGGTCATCGAGCGTGCGATTCATTCCTCCAAAACGAGCGAGGCGGATCGCCGCGACCTCGAAGAAATTTTGCGCTTTTTCATCTTCCGCCCATTACAAGCGTCCTACACCGTCGGTCCGACATCTCCAGATCAATGGTGTTGGCTTGAAGTCTTTCCACAGCACGCCTATTGTCAAAGGGAGGACGGGACGTTTGAGATGTGCGGGGCGGGTGTTGCGCAGAACCATACATGGAAGGGGCGAGATGACCATACGGGACTGGCGGCGATGAACGATATCCACGTGTTCGGTCGCGCCTACGTTGGACCGAGCGAGAATGAGTTGCAATCTGGCGAGAAACTTCGTTTTGCCGCAGACCGTAATCCTCGACGCGGGGAACCATTACGTTTCCTTTGGGGCGATAACTTTGCCCAGCAGATGCGACGCGCACGGGAGATTGATCCCGACTATCTGTTTATCACCGGTTGGAACGAGTGGTCTGCCGACCTTTTCCCGAACTGGATGGGTACTAAAACCGCCTTCCCGGATCAGTTCTCTCCGGAGTTCAGTCGAGATCTTGAACCTTCTGCCGGTATTCTTCAGGATCACTTCTATTATCAGTTCGTAAACGAGGTGCGGCGTTTTCGCGGGGTGCGTCCACAGCGAGCCTGTAGGGAAGCTCCGATTTACCGCGATGCGGTACACGATACGCTTCCCCGAGATGCGGTTGGTTATGGTGGCATTCGGTACAAAGATTCGAGCGGACGGAATGATTTGGCGGAGTGTTATGTCGAACACGAGGCGAAGACGATTACCTTCCGTGTAGTCTGTTCTGATCCAGTCACGTCGTACACAGCCCCGAATTGGATGCGCCTCTTCCTTTCTGTGTCGTTGGATGCGAACGATCCGTTGCCGAACTGGAACCACTTCCATTTTGTTGTCAACCGCGTTTCTCCGCCGGATGACCATACGGCGATTCTGGAAATTTGCGAGGGCGGTTGGAGGTGGAAGGAATTAGCCCGTGTTCCGATGACCGTTACGGGTAAGGAGGTGACACTCCTCCTGCCGCGTCAGGCATTGCGCCTAGAGGAGCGGAAACTCAACCTTTGGTTCAAATGGGCGGATAACACGCCGTGTGGAGAAGGGAACATCCTCGATTTTTACCGGTTTGGCGATGCAGCACCCGATGGACGCTTCCTCTACCGATATTTTGAGAAGTAGGCGCAGGATGCTGGCAAGTGATTGCAAGGGATGAAAAGATATGGCATGGATGAGGATTGTCCTTTGTTCTCTCAAAGCTCAAAAGTGTGTAACGCAGTACCAAACCTTACTGTAGAAGGCATCAGCTATAAAGATGATCCTTCAGCAGCATTGCTTGAAAGATTTGAATTATTCGGTTCATACATACAAATAGGGTCAAAATATGGTCTAGAAACAGGGATCTGTTTCTCAATGGGAAAATTTGCAGACAACAAAGACATTGCGGTGCGAAAATCTAATTCTTGTCCTGTTGCTACAGTGGCAATTTGTTCACACCATTGCAGGATTCGATACTTCTCATTTACTCTCCCCCACTGTTCACGTAGAAGATCGGAATCAATAGTTCTGAGTAAGTGTAAAATATATGATTTATATTCAGTGATGATTTTTCCGAAGGAGGCCGAAACGGCTATTTTTGAACTTTGTGAGGTCTGTAGCACAATCTTACCCCCAGCAGAAAAACTATCTCGGATGTTTGTGTTGACAATTCCTTTGTGTGTCACTAACCAAAGCGCATATCTACTATATTTATCAGGATCGTTGCCTTTGACAACTTCTGGGAATAAGACATAGCCATATGCAACTAGTATCTTCTTTTCTTCCGATGAAAGTGAAGTCCACAGTTTTACTATCGGGGGCAAAGCGTTTTCACTCTGGTCATTTATCCACCATAGACTTTCTCCTGACTTTAGATGCTCTCGATAATAACTTACAACAGGCGCAATCGGGTTATCCATATTGCGCAATCTCTCATATGGAATTTTCATGCGGTCGAATATCGTATCTCCTTGTAGCAACCGCATATCAATTTTATATCTGGGCATATGAGTAACAGCGATATCAGAAAGGCATTCTTCATAAGGACGAGACAAAAATAAAATCGGTCTTCCGCCAAGTTTCCCAAATGTCATGAAGATTCGTTCGATATTCGGCAACCTTGTTGTTTCCAAAATACTACTTCCTGTTGATGTCCATTGATCCTTTTTTGTACTTTTCACTTCGACACCATATAATTTTGCTGCGGTAATATCAGGGAATCTTTGACCTGAAACTTTCTCAATTGTTTTTTCAAAAACCGTTCCTTTTGCACATTCATCTAATGCACTAAAGACATCATCCTCCAAGAGACTTCCATTTCTCGTTTCATAATATGTCGGATCCCTTTGGGCTTGTTCGTTTAGCAAACGATCCGTCCGTTGCATGAGTGCTTCAAAAACAGATAATTCAGGTTTAGGATTTGCGGAGATGATCATACTTGTTCCTTTCGAAAGTACCGATTCCATTTTGTCTCAATATTTTTTGCGATATGATAGGCTAACATAGGCGGAACAGCGTTTCCAATGATTTTATATGCATCGCTTGAAGAAACAGAAACTCCATCATCGGATCCGGGAATAATAAATTGATAATCGTCAGGAAATGTCTGAATTCGTGCGCACTCTCTTACGGTCAACCGCCTTTCTTTAAGCCCCGACTTCAGTTCCTCTGAATGTTTACCACCATGCTCAGAAGACAAACGTCTGAACTCGATATTTCCATGATGTTCTGAACGAATTGTCGGACCGATGGAATCGAGTTTAATTTCTGTTTGCCCCTGACAATGTGAACCCATATATTTTGCTTTGGAAAATTTGTTTTGCGACGGATCAGTAGAAACATCTGGTTCCTCTAAATCAGCCAATGCTTCGGCGCATGTGACAAAAGGCATTAGTCCATCGCCACCATGAGTTTGGATTGGATACGGATCATACTCTTTGGGAATTGAGGACTTGTTTAATGCTTCGGTCGCCTCTCTAGTGAGTGCGCTTCTTTTAAATCCGAAAAAGATAACGCGTTCCCTTGACTGTGGTACTCCAAAATTTGGTGCATAGAGTACACTAGCCGGCACGACAAGGTAACCGCCGTCACCAGCTTCGGAAAAATCATGTTCAATCACATCTTTTACATCTTCCAAATTGGTAAGCCCCTTTACATTTTCTGCGATAAACATTTTAGGCTCTGTTAACGTGATAACGTCCCTCATCCACATATACAGTTTTCCACGACTCTCAATGGAGGGAGTACCTGACGATAAGGCAACCCCTAAATGGCTCTTCTGTGAATGGAATCCCAACCTTTTTCCTGCGATAGAGAAATCTTGACATGGGAATCCTCCAGTAACCAAATCTACCATTTCGGGGAAAAGATGTTCACCACCTTTTACCCGTTTAACAAGGTCAACTATACTGTCCAAGTGATAAATGTCATTCGCATCGTGATGGCGTTTTGTGAAATAATTGACCCAAGCCTGTTTTGCGTCCGGACGTATATCATTTGCAAATACCGTTTCGAAAATAGTAGGTGCGAGAGTCACCCAACTGCCAAACTCCTCCATAATCCAATCCGGGTGCAGTTTTGTATTAACTGATTTTCTTAAGCATGAGAACCCGCCTTCAAAACCAAGATCCATCCCTCCACATCCAGAAAAAAGAGACAGTACTTTGATTTTAGGAACACTTTGGTCATTGATGAATCGCAAGTGGGCATTGTGTTCCATCCGTGAACAGGATTTTTCTTTTGTTTGTTTCACCATCTGACCCCTTCTTGGCTGAAACACTGCACAAAAGAAAAAAGCGGTCCTCTCTGCCCGTATACTCTCATCACCGCCCTAGCACAGGCTCATTCGGAATACACGGAGAGAGGACGCGCCTAGAGGCGCGTCCTCTGCAACCATGCCGTTCCGAATGAAAATAGTGCTAGTATTTCGATGAGAACGTCGTGTTTGCAGTCACGCAAAAAACAAAAACAATTCTTTGCCCAATCAAAGGGCAAAAAAATATGTTAACAAAAGAAATAAAGGATGTAAAGAGCAAATACAGTTCATTTAACTTGGAAACTTGGTTGGGAAGGCGGTGTATCTACGGTTTTCACCGTTTTTCAGTTTTTGTTTGGGAATGAAAACAACTTGGACAACTGATTATTGTTCTGGCTATCATGTTTTCGTACTTGCGTGTGAGACTTTCAACCGAAGATTTTTTTAAATCCAATGGATTGAGAGTGCCAGACCGATTATTCCAGTGCGAAGATAGCCGTTGGCATCCAAATGGTATGCCGCCATTGTAACGGATCACCTTACGCTGAGCCGCTGTCAGTCCATCTACTGTTATGCCGAAACGGATTACCTGCCTCGGAAGTGGATCTAGACCTGTGATCGTCAGTGTTACGCCGTTCGCCCACGTTGCGTTGCTGGAATCCTCGAACGCAAGCGCACCCCCACCCCAACGTGACCACCGCATTCCCTGAAAGTGTGGGCGCGCCCACACAGGCGATCCACGCAAGAAACGTCACGCCGTCTTCATCCAGCCAGTTCTCTTCGATGGAATTCCTCGCCGCTACTGCAGGGGTTCCACAAAGAGTTTAAAGAAATGGTGTTCGTTCGTGACCGGTTGCCAATCAGTCGCGTTGGAGAGTGAACTCTTTCCCTTGAGGATGTATCGGTAACCGAGCGATTCGATGGCGTTGTTCGTCACGCTCCAGCCCACAACCGGTGTGTTGCCGTTCATCTGGATTGTGAGGTACAGGTGACTTGCCGCATTGGTGGGATCGGTCTCCAGCAAGAACTCCTGCCACGCCGGGAATCCGTCGCCGTCCGAATCGGTGTTCGCCAACGATTCGTACGCTTGCGGTGTTCCGCCCTGTCCGGGATAGTAG
>JAFYDR010000323.1 GCA_017544725.1 Kiritimatiellia bacterium | reverse complement strand
TTTTTCAAGCGATAGCTGAAATGGTGGCGAAAAATGCAGATGCACCCGCTTAACCACTCCGCTGTGTCTGCAACACTTAGTAGTGCCAGCTACACTTAGGGCGAAGCCCACTTACTTAAAGGCGGCATCGCCGCCGCTTTCACCCCGCTCGGTGAGTTCCATCTCGATGGTCTTTGCGGTAAGCAGTTCTTTGGTCGTCAGCCAGTAGCGCTCGATCTTCTGTCCGTCCACGCGCACACTTCTCACGATTTCGTTACGAACGTCTTCTGCACCTTTGGCAAGGATACGCAGTTCGTGTCCATGCACCTTTAACGTCGCTTCCGGGAAGATCGGCGTGGTAATTGTCCATCTGCCGCTCCCAGGACACATGGGATTGAAACCTAACGCCGCAAGAACATACCACGCGCTCATCTGCCCGACATCATCGTTTCCGCAGAGTCCTTTTACACCGTCTCCGTAAGCGCGGTCGAGAATCCGTCGCGTCCAGTATTGCGTCAAATCCGGTCTTCCCGCCTCGGCAAAGAGAAAAACGATGTGATGCGACGGTTCGTTGGGATGGTTGTAGTAATTTCCCCACAGGAAGTCTTCCGGTGCCTTTTGGAAAAAGGTTTCAAGCCGGGAAAGGAAACGCGGACGTCCACCCATCAGCGCAATCAACCCCTGCGGATCATGCGGCACGAACCATCCCTGCTGAAGCGGATTTGATTCCACGGTGCCTTGTCCGTGAACCGTCTCGCCTTTCCACGGTTCAAGCCAACCGTCCCCTTTTTTCGCGCGAGAACGCATCGACTCTACCGTCGCATCCCAACAGTTCGTGTACCAGCCTGCCCGAGCGAAGAATCGCTCTGCCACATCCCTGCGTCCGATTTGTTCCGCGATCTTGCCGACACACCAGTCGTCGAAACAATATTCCAGCGTGCAGGAGAGTGATCCAGGGGTGAACCCGCAAGACGCATTGCCGCGTTTCTCCGAGGTGGCAACCGCCAAGTCAAGCATCCGCGCATAATCCACACCTGGCACACCTGCCTCCTGCGCGGTGGCAATGACGGGAATCAGAGGATTCCCGATCATGCAACCGGACTTGCAACCGAAAAGATCCCACACCGGCAACGTATCGCGCTTTCCACTCTCCATCACGCCCGCCATCGCGTTGATCGTATCTGCGACAACTTCAGGATAAAGCAATGTGAGCAGTGGCATCTCGCTACGAAAGACATCCCAACCTGAGAAGACGGTACGCGACTGACCGGGCATATCGATTTTACGGGGATCGATGAACGCATGGTAAAGCGCTGTCGCGAAAATGCGCCGTTGTTTTGTCGTTCCGCCCTTTACCTTCACGCGCTCAAACGCCCAGCGCCAAGGGGCAGGCGCGATTTTATCTTCGCGCCACTGCGAAGCCAGTTGTTTCGCGCGTTCGACTGATTCGTAGGAAATCCATACGTCCAGTGTCACACGTTCACCTTCAGTTGTCGGGAATTCCGTCCAGAACACGGTGTCGGAAGGGGCACCTTCTCTCCCGAAGGAGACAATCGGCTTGGAGAAACGAGCGTAGTAGTAGAGCGTGTAATCGACAAGGCCACTGCCTCGTCCCCATCCGCCATCGCGGTGGTCGCAGCGGATTTCACCCGCGATTGCCCGGTTTTCCTCATCCACCATAAGCGTCTGGGTTGAATGCTGTTTTCGTCGGTGCGTCTCCCCGATGCGGCGAGCCAGATCGATCTGGATGCGTGAAACCGGGTTTGCCGGATAGGTGAAGATGTAACGGCCATGCTGATCGGGGTAGGCGAGCAACTCCACACCGATCCCGTAACGATCAAGCCGTACCGAGTAGAAGCCCGCGCGAGCGATCTCGTTCGTATGCGAGAACGGTGACGCGGCCTTTTCGCGTTCGAGAATTCGTGGTCCGTTTGCAGGCATCACTTGAAAATTTCCCAAATCGCCGTACCACCCGATGCCGCTCATGTGCGTCATCGAGAACCCTTCGATAGTGGTATGGTGGTAGGAATAACCGGGACCGTTGTCGCCACCGGTAATGGTATCGGGCGAGAGTTGTACCATGCCAAACGGTGTACAGGCACCAGGAAAGGTTTTCCCAAGACCGTGACCTCCGTAACCAGAAAGCGTAATCGCGCCAATCATCGGATCGATCTCATCAACCAGTTCATTCGCAGCAGCGATCGACATTGACACCGCGCAGAATACCGATAAGAAAAGGTTCTTCCGCACTAATCCTCGAATTGGGAATGAACAAAAATAACTCCATGCACAGACCGTAACAGTTTTCATCTTGATTCCTCGGTTCAAAGTCTCACACAATGCCGCCCCAGAACAAGGCGAATCACATACGAAACAGGATTCTTCCACAAGCGCCTCCGTTCAAGGGCATCTTCCCCACCCAACAAAAACGAATGCATTATAGCAATCCGATGAAACCGTATTCAAGCGCAAAGCGAGCCCTCTGGCGCTAGCCGCCGTCCTCATCCTCGAACTGACACGAACATGAACCCATAACGACTTGTTTGGCTCGAAATTTTCGGCAACGCTCGTTTTCCCCACTCGCGACTCCCCACTTCGCCAATCCGCCAGTTAAGGGAGTAATTTTCACAATTTTATCAAAAGTTACCCCCTTATCTTGGCGATTCTGGGTAAATCTGCATTTCAGTTTTCGCGTAACACATTATTTGGACAAGGGACTGACTAGGCGGAAACCGTAGTCGCCGAATCTATTCGACGGGGGGATGCTATGCCGCCAGGACAAGCCGCAGTAACGCGCGGAGCTGAACCAGCTGCCGCCGCGAAACACCCTGTCCGTCCCCGAAGAGGCCCCCTTCGGGTCCGTCCCGTACGCCAACGTACCGGACCAGTCCAAACACCATTCATATACATTCCCATGCATGTCGTACACTCCCCACGGGTTGGGATTTTTTGAGCCGACATCATGCGAGGAACGAGACGAATTGGCATTGTACCACATATAATCCCCATCGGCACTGTTCCCATAGCTGTATATGGTCATTGCACCTGCACGAGAAGCGTACTCCCACTGCGCCTCCGTCGGCAGATCGAATTCCACCCCCGTCCTTGCGCGGAGCTTACCGAGGAAGCTGTCCGAATCAACCGCTGATGACGACGGCCACTGCGCACCATTCGATGAACCTCGTATCATCTCATAAGACACTTTCTCCACGGGACGTTTGTCACCAGAAAAATTCGACGGATTACTACCGGTCACCAACTGGTACTGCTTTTGTGTCACCTCGAACACGCCGATGTAGAAAGGCTTCGTCAATGTCACGCAGTGCGATTCATCGGACTGGTCATTACCCATGATATACGACCCAGCCTCGATTCGACGCAACACTAGTTTCGTGGTTTTGTACTCGTCCGGCCAGCCTTTATCTTTCGTCCAGTCCCCAGGTTCTTTCGTAAGGTATTTGACAGGATAACTTGAGGCGCCGGGTCCACGGGAAAGATCGACCATGCAGTAGAGCGCATTCTGTCCAAGTCGCTTGCCGACGGCAGGCGACGGCATTCCCGCTGTCTCCGATTGCCCGATTTGCCCCGTCTGTTCCGACTCCTCGACACGGCGTTCCGCCAGCGTCTTACGAAGACCTGACAGCGAACCGTTCGCCAACGCCTTGCGGTAGTGCGCCGCCGCCCGGGCGCGGTACGCCGCCTTCACGTCCGCAGACTTCGCCTCGTCCGCAACCTTCCACCAGCCGTCCGCCAGCTTCTCGGCGGAGGCTTCCCCGCCCGCGTCTTCACGCGCCAGCTGCGCGATCTCGCCAGTTACACCGCTCAGGTACTCCAACGCCTTCGGCCAGTCGCCCAATACCGCGCTGGCGTTCCCCGCACGCAGACGTGCCACCGCGCTTCTCGGAGACTTCGCTAGGGCGTCCTGTGCCGCCTTCAGTTCACGTTCAGCCCCAATGTGCGTCTTCACCTCGCGATAGAGAGCCTGAATCCGCTCGGAGTTCCCCGATTTCGAGAGTGCCCGTCCTGCCGACAACAGAATTCGTTCCTGCTCAGTGAATGGGACATCCTTCACAGCTCCAAGCAGAGCGGTGAAGGTCTCCGACGCCTTCGCGTCATCACCCGCCCGTGCGTACAGGTCAACCGCCCCGCGAAGAAGCAGGTACTTCGCTGCCTCTGTCTCCGCGTCCTTCGCGAACTCGACTGCGGAAGCCGCCGCCTCGGCGGGCTTGCCCCCGCGCATCGCCGGAGCCATCAGCTCGTTCAGCAACGGTTGCGCCGCCTCCAACTCCTTCGCCGTCGGATATCCCCACGCGCACACCGCGGTCACCGCAATGATCGCCAACACATACCCCGTCATCATTCTATTCATCGCTCATCTCCTATTGAAAACCTGTTCCATCCTTGCCATGCGGCGAAAAGAATCATCGCCGCCAGATCCGTACCGAATCGAAAACACCCAGTGATTCCAAGAAGGGAGGCAACGCAAAGTCCTGCACAAAACCACAGGAAAAAGTGCGCCCCATCGTCGGGGCATTCCTTCTCTCGGACGGTTTGCGCAATGAAAGTTTGCGGTCTCTCCTCAAACCGCCCAAGTGTCGAACGCTTGATTGATCTTGGTAATGGTTAGATTAACAGATTTCCGCCACATTGTCACGCACTTGCAATGTATGGGAG
>JAFYDR010000023.1 GCA_017544725.1 Kiritimatiellia bacterium | reverse complement strand
GGCACGAGAGCCACAACCAACAACGCCAGCAACAACGCCAGACATCCCACCACCTCATGCGCCCATCCTTGCATCGGATGACCTGCCGCTGCAAATACCGTCAGCACTGCCACGCGAGTGGCGTTTGCCGCGCACACCGCCACGACCGCAAGTGCGCACACAAACACCGTGCGCCAGAACCGCAGTCTCCAAATCTGCGCGAGAACGAGTGCCAGCACCACGCCCGTTCCCAGCATCTTCACACCTGCGCACGGCGCGTCCACCCATACCGGAACACCGTGTACCGCGATCTCCATGCCGTTCCGAACAACCGCCAATCCCGCAAAGCGCAGAAGCGCAGTTGCCGCCACCGTCGATACCAAACGAAGCGGTACGCCAAGGAATAAATCCAAAATCAGCAGAGAGGGCAATCCCGCCACCGCCAGTCCTGCCAACGGCGTCGGTAACTCTCCTTGATCATCCGTTCTCGGTAGCAGAAGCGGTAGACCTCCCACCACACCGAATACGCCGCACAATGTGATTGGCAGGAAAGGGCGTAATCCCCAGTAGATGCAAAGACCCGATGCCGCAATCAGGTAAGCCCTTGCGGAGGGTGCCGCAGCCTGCCATCCATTGTGCCGCCAAACGTCTGCGATCAACAGTGCAAGCGCCACCCACGCAGCCGTACCCGCATCGAGCGGTTCGGACATCCGCGCAAACCACCACGCCCAAAGCGGCGACAGCGCCGCGCCCCACGCGAGTACCGCCAGTCCCCTCTCCACGCCAGCCCGCACGTCAGGCACGCGCCTTTCTCGCACGGAACACCAGCGCAAGAACGAGAACCAGTACCGCCAGCAGGAGGCAGCAAATCGATCCGGGTTCCGGCACCGTCGAGAGGAATGACTTGTTCGTCGTGGGCACGGAATCGGCATCCGCTGGCTTCAGGTCGTTCTCCTTGTACTGTTCTGCCGTCTCCAGTACCACGGCTCCCGTAACGGGCGTCACAATCTGCCACGGCAGAGCGATTTTCTGCGCTTTCTCTAGACTTGTCGGATCGCCTACGCGATAAGTGCGCAATGTTTCCTCCGCCGCCCAGAGCCGTCCCAGATGCCGTCCCGCCTTCACGGAATCGGCAGGAACTTCCGTTGCCGCCACGTTCGACCTCGTTGTCTGCCATGTCTCCTGTCCCCATTTGGCAAAGATGTTCGCCACGGCGGCATACGCCTCTCCATTGAGTGCGGACGACGTGCAGGAGAAGACGTTCGGGGTAGATGCCAACGAAGCGGTGATCTCACAGGTACCGGATTCTACCTGGCAAAGGAAAACACGGACGTTAGGCGCACTGTTGATCTTCGCGGAAAGCACGTCAGCCGTCTGCGAGACAACCGGTTGCGCGGCGTGAATCCAAACCAGCGCGGCAGGCTCGGCATCCTTTGCAAGCGAGTCGATTGCTTTCACGAGGGTTACGAGATTGCAACGTCCGCCAGCACAGTCCTTCGGATCAATCGCTTTCCGAAACGCATCCGCCCGTCCCGGATCATTCGCCGGAGAGGACACGGCAGGATCTTTAGGAGGCTCATCACGAACAATCCACAACTCAACGGGCAAGTCTTTCGGAATGGTGGAGAAAGCAGATTCCACAGCCACCTTGAAGAAGTCACCCATCCGCATGGAGGAGTCCATCACCACGGCCACACGCTTCGGTTTCCATCCTGGAGCGCGCACGGCACGCTGTACCACGGCGCGTCCGCCGAGCGGCGCAAACTTGTCGTCCTGATACACCGCAGTGGCGGCAGGGGGAGTTTCGAGCGGCTTGGTTTCATCGGTCGGCATTCCAAGCAGATCCCCTGGAATGCTGAAGTTCTTCGTGAGAAGCGCCGGTGCGGGAAGACGCGCAGACTTGCTGTCATCCGACAACGCGAGCGGCATGGTGATACCGAGTCGAACCTTCATCTCACCCTTCGGAGGCACGGGGAAGCACTGCATCTGCACTTGATCGGGACCGCACACGTTCACCAGTACGGGATCGCGCTGACGCCGCACAACTTTCTGGTATGCTTGGCGCACCTGCCCCTTCGTGCCGAACGCGGCCTCCCGCTCCTCGCCGTTGATCCAGAGCGTGAGGCGCGACACCACACCGCCCGGCGGCAACGCGATACGTGCGCGCGCCTCCTGATTCCGGCTTGAATCGTTGGAGAAGACGAATGTCCATTCCGCGTAACCCACGCAACCGGGAGCATCGACAACGGTCGAGTAGCTCGAACCTTTGAGCGAGAGACCGTCCAACACGCCGCCCATCTTCTCTCCGCCCACGAAGGCATCCCATGTCAAACCTCCTCTTCTGCCCCTTCCCCACATATCCATTGTCTCGGGATCCTCGCCCGTGACACGGTAATAGATGAGTCTCCGTTTCTCCGACGAAATGTTCCCCGGATAAAACGAGGAAATGAGGGTCAACGGATTGAGCCACCAGGGCGCGTGACCGTAACCCTGCAATTCCCGCCATAGCGTCGTATCATTGGTCACGGAACGCAACAGGCGTACCCCTTTCGCGGAGACGGCGGAATCATCGGAGACAGCGCACCGCATGGCGTAAATCAAACCGACCTGGTTGACCGCTGCAATGACCCACACGACTCCCGCCGCAACAACTCCCCAAGCGAAACCTTTCACCTTCGGGCAACCTTCCGCCTCAGCTTTGCGGTTGAGTCCTCGCTTGAAGCCCAGTGCCGCGAGTGTCGCGAAAAAAGGTCCCGACGGCAGAATCCCCAAGAACCCGATACCAAAGTACCAGAACAACAGGCAGAAGCCGATCGCGCCTAAAACCATGAACGGCAAAAATGCAATGGCATACACCACCGCAATGCCGAAAGAGAATCCGCAGAGAGTACGCAAGATCCAACTTTTCGTTCCACGACCTTTCAGGAGACAGAACCAAACGATCAAGTTACAGACAGGCACCGCGATCATCGCCAAACAAAGGGCGACGCTACTCCTCAAATTACAGTCGGAAACCTCCGAACACATGCCCGTACACATCTCCAGAGAAACCGTCGCCGCCGGCAATAGGACACCGAACAGAAACGTGGTTATGGGGTGCGAGATACCCCTGTACAGGCGGTTGAAAAATCCAAGTTTTCTTTCTGTTGTTTCCATCTCATTTACCTCTTGTCTATCACTCCGCTGCGCGAAGTCAGTTCTAACTTCCGAGTTCTGAATTCTGCGCGTTTCACATGAACGCCGCAGTTTCCAAGTCATCTCCTATTCATCCCCGTACAAAATACGGGCAACGGGCTTACCGACAAAAACCCGACATGAGTACGACTTTCAAACTCATGTGCAAAGTATAGCATTTGAACCGCACGGAGGAAAGCGAAAAATGATGCACCCGAAGCGTAGCTATTAGCTGTTAGCTTCTAGCTTTCAGCCTTACCACCCCAACGGTAGCTGAGAAGCGGGGCGGCTGACGCCGAACGAGACTACTGAGACAACTGAGACGAACGCGACAGGCGACATCCGAGACTGGCGACTAAACCCCGGTCTCCATTGTCCCCATCGTCCCCATTGTCCCTGCTTCTCAGCTGGCGTCAGCCGCCCTTCATTCGTCACTCGTCACTGTGCGAAGCACCTCAGCCTAACACGCCTAACCAGCTTAACTCGCTTAACACGCCTAACATACTTAACCAGCTGGCGCGAAGCGCCTCGCTGCCACCTATTTTCCGCTTTGACGGGGTACTGGATTTGCGATATACTTTTCGGCAAGTTGTCAATTGTGCGGATGACGGTGTGTCCAGCATTCGCCGTTGGCAAGATTTGCCGAACTGAATTCGGAGAGGAGATCAAGCGATGAAAGAGAAGGTTTCATTCTGTGTCCTGCGCGGGATTTTGTTCCCCGTATTGGCGTTCCTGTTCCTTGTACCAGCAGCCAAGGCTGCCGCCGAGCTTTATACGGCGAGCGTACCGACAAATGGTGCGACCATGTGGAGCGAGCTGACGTGGACACCATCCCTTCCCCCGACCGGCGGTGGCACCAACGTACATCTTTTCTTCCAGCCGGAAGAAGATATTGGTAGTATTCCAGCGAATCTCGTCGCCCTTACCAACGATCTAGGCGACGCAGAACACGCCTTCGTCCTGAACACCCTGACACTCAGCAACACCGTCATCACGCTCGACGGAGACTCGCTCGTTTTTGTGAAGGACGAAGCGGAGGATGCCCCTCCCCACATCATCGCCTGGCAGTATGAAGGTTCGGGGATGCCGTCAATCGATTCCGACATCGCCCTCCAGTCTGATTTGACGGTAATGGGAAATCTCGGTTTCTACATCAAAGGAAATATCAGCGGCGAGGGCGCGATACACATCTCGTTCATCTACATTGATCGCTTACACGAGTTGAACCTGTCGGGGGAAAACACCTACACGGGCGGAACCTTCGTCGAAACGGGAATGGTTTATCTGGCGAGTAACCACGCCGCCGGGACCGGTCCGATCCACAACGACCTCAACTTAGGAAGTGCGCGCGCCAACATCCGTTGCAACGCCGGCATCACTGTGACCAACACGTTCTATCTAGGCAGCGAATCCGAGAACCGCTACCTGAATACCTATCAGAGCGGAAACGCGATTGTCTTCGAAGGGCCATTTTATCTCAGCTCCTCAAAGATCAACGCCGATACGACAGGCGCGGTTTTCCGGGGTGGGTTGTACCCCACCGAAGGAGCGGCCTCCTCCTACCTTTCCATCTCTCCGATTGTCTCCACCATCACCTTCGAGCAGAATCCCATTGAAGTACCCAAGATCTTGGCTGGGGCGAACAAGTCGGACATGAACCCGCCCTACGACCGTCATGCGACCCTGCTGAACGTGCAGTCGCCCTTACTGGTCGAGGCAAGTTCGTTCTTGTTCGGAGTCTGCAAGTGGGGCGTGGACAACGCGATTTCCCAACAAGGCGTATTCTCCTGTGACAACTCGTTCGGGTATTTCGACCTCAATGGACACCAACAGACGATTGCATCTCTGAACGGAACCGGCGGCACCTACAGTCACGGCAGCTGGCCTTACGCCGTAATGAGCATCGCCAACACAACCGCAACACTCACGCTCAATCCCACAAACAACGACTTCGGTCCCGCCGTCTTCAGCGGCAAACTCAACGTGGTCAAGACGGGAAACTATGAGATGACCCCGACGAAACCGATGGGGTTGAACGGGACACTGACACTCAGCGAGGGCACGTTGGGACTGAGCGGACAGCCCGGATACGCGGATGCCGTGGTTCTGGACGGCGGCACCTTGCGCGGCAGCAGCCTCACCACGCCGCTCGTCACCCTTCGCGCCGGTACGCTTGCGACTGACACGCGCGGCGGCAGCATCGTGAAAGAAGGCAACACCACGGTGAACATCACCGTTCCGCAATCCGCTCCCACCCCCGAATACGAAGTGAAAGCCCTCTATCCGGAAGCCTGCGCTTACTTCCCGTTCGACAGCGAAGAGACGTTGTTCACGGACGCGAGCGGTACAGGGAACGACCTGACGACGGGATCCGGTACGCCTACCTTCTCCACGAACGGCATTCACGGCGGCTGCCTCTACCTCAACGGCTCTTCCCACCTCATCCGCGCCGTCCCAGTCGGGCTCCCCTCCTCCACGAACTGCGCCTACACGATCGCAGGCTTCTTCAAGGCCGATACCGGCTGTGATGCTCTCGGTGGACTCATCGGTTACGGCACGCCACAAGGCTATCTCTCGAACGTCATTCGCATTGACAGCAACGGAAAGAAGCTCTTGAACTACTGGTACGGGTACGATTACCGAGGAGCCTTCAACGGAAGCGACAGCTCGTATGACGTTCGCGGTGACGGGAAATGGCATTCCTTCCTCGTCTCTTACAATGGTTCGTACCGGCAGTTCTTCGTGGATGGTGTACTCAGTGCCTGGCAAAATGCGAGCAGTTCAGCGAAGCAAAACTTCTGCCCCACGCTCACGAACCTAAAGGTGGGACAAGGTGTAGCCCCCAGTGATACGAAATTCAAGGGATGGATCGATGACCTCATCATCCTCAACCGTGGGGTAAACGCCGCCGAGGCAGCAGCCTTCCATGCCAACGGCGTACGCAGTCAGTTCGCCGGTACCGCCGAGACACGCCCTGTCGAAGTGCGCGGCGGCACACTCGCCCTCTCCGCCCCCGTCCTCAGCGGTCTCGTCGCCCACTGGCGGTTCGACGGCGAGGAAACCTACCTAAAGGACAGCGGACCGAACGCGATCGACCTGAAAGTCGCATCCGGTACCCCCGTGTACACCTCCAACGGACGGTTCGGCGGCGCAATCTATTTTGACGGCTCCTCCACCTTCTCCCACGAGGCATCGGCATTCCCCACGGCTCTCCCGCATGGTTCAGGGGACGGCAGCCGATACACCATCGCGGCTTGGGTCCGTGCAGACCAGTCATGCCATAGCAATGGTGGCTGGATTGGATGGGGCGATAAATCAAACAAACGATCCGTCAACTTCCGCTTCGCAGGGAACGATACTTTGAACAATTACTGGTGGGGTGCCGACGTGCTCGCCCCCCTCCCCAAGGGGGTGGTAAAGAACGACACGATGTGGCACTGCATGGCGGGAACCTACGACGGTTCTACACGCAAACTGTATGTCGATGGAATCGAGATATACAGCGGTGCGGCCAACGGTCTGAACATCTCAACGGCGAACTTCGTGATCGGCAAGACGATCGGCGATGCCAATTTCAAGGGATTCGTCGATGAGATTACGGTGTACAACCGTGCTCTCTCGAAGGACGAGATCCAGATGTTGTCCGCCGGATGCGACGCGGCGATCCTGCCGCCGAACGCCGCACTCTCCGTCGCTGAAAACGCGGAGGTGACCCTGACCGCCGACGTCGTGCAGCCGATCGCGACGCTTACCGGTGCCGGTACCGTCACCGGCGGCGCAATCACCGTCAACAAACAGTTGACCGTCTCGCCCCTGACGTTGACCGGTTCTCTCGCCTTTGGCAACGGTGCGACGATTCTCGCCGACCAAGGCGGTGCGGATGTCGTGACCGCAAACACGGTCGATCTTTCGGCAGAAGGCACAGTCACCTTCGATAGCGAAATCACAGGGCCAGTCAAACGGGCTTTGATCCACGCCAACTCCTTCTCAGAAACCGGGAAGTTGGCGAACTGGACCGTCGAAGACGTCCCCATCCGTCTCCGTTCCCACGTCTATGTGCACAATGGTACGCTCTACGCCGAAGTGTTCCATCGCGGTACCGTCCTCTCCATCCGGTAGCGCCGTGCAAAAGCGCGTCTGCTAGCAAGGTTGGGTAGTTGGGTAGTCAGGTAGTTGGGTGGTTGCATTCGACAGCACTCGATTGCATTCGATTGCTGTCGATTGGGGAGGGGCAACGTCCTCGTTTCCTCACTTCGTTCGGAATGAAGAATGAAAAATGACGAATGACGGGAGATAGAATTTAGTGGGCTTTGCCCTAAGTGAGCCTTCGGCTCGAAGTGGGGCTTCGCCCCTAAGTCCTGCAGGGACACTTACCCAGCTTAACACGCCTAACCAGCTTAACACGCTTAACCAGCTTTTCAGCTGGCGCGAAGCGCCCTGACGAAGTCGATTTTTCCGTTTTTGGATTGACTACTCCCATCGATTATGCTAAAATGCGTGCGTTATTTGGGTACATAATCAAAAAAAGGGGAGAAAGATGAGTAGCCTAGTCATAACATTTGAAAAAGGGTGGTTAGAAGAAGAACGGCAGAAGGGAATTCGCGTTGTCCGCGACCTAGAGAAGCTGTTTTCTCAAGATACCCGGCTGAAAGTCACCAAGAGTTCGAAGGAGAGCATCACAGTCGAGATGAAAGCGTCGGATCGTGCCGCTTTTCTTGAGACGTTGGCACAGCATCTCCAGTCGAAGCTTGGCGTGACGGATCCGTGGGAACACGCAACCTTTTCAGGCGATGTGGAGGGGCTGGACATTCCGAAACAGAAAGCTGAGAAGGTTGAGGAGAGTCCGTTCCGCAGCAAACAGATCCCGGAGGCCGACGACGTAAAGGGCGAGAAGGAGGAAGCTACCAATCCTGCCGAGATTGTGGAAGGACTATGCAACGAAGTCCCGATGCGGTACAGCTCGGAACTGGCAGATTACATGCGCGACACGGCATCCGTAATTCCCATGTTACAGAAAATGGGGGTCATGCCCTCCTTCTGGAGGCAAGGCCTCCTGTTGTCCATCGATGACGGGTGTGGGCTGTCTGACTTCCTCACGGCATTGGCGAAACTCTACAATGCCTTCGGACTGCTCGGCAAAGGAGGTGTGACGAGCAAGTCGGTGTGTGAAATCCGAATCGGACACGACGCCGATGGGGATACCGAAGGTTGGGAGAACGCTATCAAGGTCGCCAAGGACATGAACCACACGAACAGTGGCAAGTCCGGCATCTTGCGGGCGATTCTTTGTCTGGATATCTCGGAGTGGCAGTCGCAGTTGACGACCAGTTCGTTGAAGAACTTCCTGCGGCAACTCAACGCATTCGGCGGCATGTTCACCTACGTTTTCAGAATCCCCTTCGTGGAGGCGAGCGTCCTACGTGAAACGGAGGAGGCGTTGAACGACATCCTTAATGTCCGTCCAATTTCCGTTCCCCCCGTTCCCCTGGACGCGATGACCGACTACGTAAAGGCAACCTTCCAGCAGAACGGTTTCGAATTGGCGGAGGATGCGGCGCCCGCATTCGAGCAGTGGATCCTGCGCGAAAAGGGAGACGACAGTTTCTTCGGGTACAAGACGCTGGATAAGATGGTTCAGAAGAGCATCTATGAAAAGGCTCTCGCCAACTGCCGCGCAGGTAACGAAGACCGTGTCCTAACAAGCGACAATATCCGTTCGTTCGGGGTAAGCACACGTACAGATGACGAACCTGTTATCCGGATGGATCGGTTGATCGGACTTGATGTAGTCAAGACCAAGCTGCAGGAGATCATCGCGCAAATCAAGCTGCAAAAGGAACTTGCCCTGCGGGGGAGCAAGGTCAAACGGCCCGCGATCCACATGCTCTTCACGGGGAATCCTGGGACTGGAAAGACGACCGTCGCGCGTATTGCGGCACACATGCTGAAACAAGAAGGGGTATTGCGCAAAGGGCATCTCTTTGAGATCAAAGGGCGCGACCTCTGTGGCCGCTATGTGGGTCAGACCGCGCCGAAGACCAGCGCCCTTTGCCGTGACGCCTACGGTTCCGTTCTGTTCATCGACGAGGCGTATAGCCTCTTCCGTGGCCGTCAGGATGACATTGATTACGGTCGCGAGGCGTTGGATACGCTGGTGGCGGAGATGGAGAACCATCGGGACGACTTGTGTGTCATCTTCGCAGGATACAAGGACGAGATGGAGACGATGCTGGAGGGCAATATCGGTCTGGAGAGCCGTATCCCCTACACCATCGAGTTTCCCAACTACTCACGGGATGAACTGGAGCAGATTTTCTTTTCGATGATGGACAGTACCTTTGAGTACGATGAGGAACTGCGCAAGGCAACGAAGGATTTCTTCTCAGCCCTGCCGGACGCAGTCCTGAACGAGAAAGGATTCAGCAACGCACGTCTTGTCCGAAACCTCTACGAACGCGTTTGGGGCAAAGCCGCCTACCGTCGCAGCCTGAACGGAGACGTATCGCTGCGGATTCTCAAGTCCGATTTCGACATGGCGCTGGAAGACCGCGAATTCAAAAAGCTGTTGACCAGCCCGACACGCCAAGCCACGATCGGCTTCGGCAAGTAGCATCACAACCAAAAGGAAGGAGAATAACAATGGATACTGAAGCCATGCTGAATGCAATACGGGATTATCTGGATGACAACGATTGGAACTACGAGTACGATGCCGAGCACAGCTTAATCAAGATGGGGCTCGGCATGAAGTGCAAGCTCCACACGGTTCGTATTTTCATCGATCTGAAAGCCGACTACTATCTGGTTTATGTCGTTGCTCCAATCAACGCGGACAAAGACAACCTTGGCGAACTCCTCCGTTACACGGCTCGTGCAAATTACGGTCTGATCAACGGCAACTTTGAACTGGATGTCCGTGACGGCGAATTCCGCTACAAGAGCTATGTCAACTGCGATGGACTGGAAACACTTCCCCCGGCAATCATCGAGGAGAGCATCCATGTCGGATGCGCCATGATGAACCGCTACGGAAATGGTTTCGCTGCGCTGGCGATGGGGTTCTCGGATGCCGACACCGAAATCGACAAAGTCGAAAACAAAGACGGACAGGACGAATCCGAGTAGCCGAGAACTATGAGCCGCCGCTTTTAGTTAGGTGGTTCGGTGGTTGGGTAGTTAGGTGGTTCGGCGGTTGGGTGGTTAGGTGGTTAGGTAGTTGGGTGGTTGCATTCGATTGCCGTCGAACGTGACAAGTGACACGCGATACGCGGCTCATTCGTCACTGCGCGAGGTACTTCCACTTAACCAGCCTAACGTGCCTAACCAGCTCTAGTTTGTGATGCCGACTGTTGGATGGAAAGGGGTATAGGAAGATGAAGCGAGTGATGGTTGGATGCGTTGGCGCGTTTTTTGCCGTATCGATGTTCGCTGACGTGGTTTTGTTTGATGCCGCGACAACATTTGCGAATGTGATTCATGCGCAGCATCAGGCGACGCTAAAGTTGTCGGATGGCGTGTTGCATGTGAAGACACCGAAATCACAGGCCTATCCGGGGGCGTGCATTCGGGGAAATTGGGACCTGACGGGATGTAATATCGTCGAGGTCGAGCTAGACCAGGCGTACGGCGGTAGCTGGCCGATGCGGTTGCGCATGTTAAATCCGGGCGGAAACGCAGGGACGAGGAAAGACGCGTATGTCAATGTCTTTCGGACGGATGGGAAAAAGACGGTATTCGCCAACCTGCTTCCACCGCGCATGGCGGAATGGGACAAGATTGTCAAGAAACTGACCGTCGTCCGCACTTGGGCGCTGCCGTTCGCAGTCTTCCCGTCGTTCGATTCCTCCGATGTGGAATGGGCCCGCAAGATTTCCTTCTCGACCTTGGATCCGTCAAAGGTGACGGAGGTTGCGGTTTACTACAGTGCGCCGCTGGAACCGCACGAGTTCGGTATCCGCCGGATTGTCGCGAAGTCCGGCAAATCGGTGAAAGTGGCAGAATTCGCGCGTAAGACGGTCGATGAATTCTTCCCCTTCATCGACTGTTACGGTCAGTTCAAGTGGAAGGAGTGGCCAGACAAGGTACACACGGATACCGATCTACAGAAGATGCGCGAGAAAGAGGCGGCGGATCTCGCCGCCCATCCCGGTCCGAAGGGATGGAACAAGTACGGCGGCTGGCTCGGCGGTCCACAGTTGACTGCAACGGGCGCATTCCGCGTGGAGAAGGTCAACGGCAAATGGTGGATGGTCGATCCAGAAGGACGCCTGTGGTGGTCGCACGGGCCTGTGCGCGTCACGCCCTCCAGCGCGATTACGCCGCTGGATCGTCATGAGGATTGGTTCGAGAGCCTCCCCGCTACGGATTCCCCATTCGCGAAGTTCTATACCACACGTGACGAGTTGCTCTGGCCGTACTATGTCAAACGGAACATCCAGCGTACCTACGATTTCTCCGCCGCCAACATCTGCCGCAAATACGGCGAGAAATGGTTTGAGGCATATGCCGACATCTCACACCGCCGCTTGCTCTCATGGGGATGCAACACCATCGCCAACAGTTCGGACAAGCGGATTTGCCTGATGGACCGCACACCGTACATTGACCGGTTTGAACTGAAGTCACGCCCGTTGATCGATAAGGGCGGATGGTGGCCGTTCCGCGATCCGTTCGATCCCAGCTTCCGGCAGAATGTGCGCGACAACATGAAGGAGCATAAGGCGGAGATGGACGATCCTTGGTGCTTCGGCTTCTTTGTGGATAACGAATTGAGGTGGGGCGATGAGGGAGACCTTGCCCGTTGGGCATTGATGGGACCTGCCGACCTCTGCGCCAAACGCGAATTCCGTAACCGCCTTCAGGCGAAATATGGTCAGATCGATGCGCTCAACCGCACTTGGTGGAATGGAGAAAAGGTCTATGCCGATTGGGACGCCTTCCTATCCGTCTCCAAGGTCCCCGGAAAGGCGGCGGACTCCGATCTCCACGACTTCGCCTGCGAGATCGCGGAAGCATACTACCGTGGAATCCGCGAGGAGTTCAAGAAGTTCGCGCCGAACAAGCTGTACATGGGATGCCGCTATGCGGGTGGCGCGAAGGATTTCGTTCTCCGGGCTGCCGCGAAGTACTGCGATGTCATCAGCTTCAACCGCTACGCCCGGGAGATTAGCGGCTTCAAGTTGCCAGCGGGAATCGACAAGCCTGTAATCATTGGAGAGTTCCACTTCGGTGCACTAGACCGAGGTCCCTTCTGCCCCGGACTGATTCTGCTGAAGGATCAGAACGAGCGAGCCGCAGTCTATAAGCAGTACGTGCGTTCAGCATTGGAGAATCCGATCATCGTCGGCGTACACTGGCATCAGTATAGCGACCAGGCCACGAGCGGACGTTTCGACGGAGAGAATATGCAAGTGGGGTGGACCGATGTATGCGACACACCATATTGGGAGACCATCCAAGCCATCCGTGAAATCGGATACCCGATGTACGAAATCCGCTGGCAAGCGAAATAACACCGAATTGCAAGCTGTTTTGGGAGGGGCACGCTTGGCGCAACCGCACGGGTGGTTGGGTAGTTAGGTAGTTGGGTGATTAGGTAGTTGGGTAGTTGGGTGGTTGGATTGTGTCGCCGCTACGCGGCTTTGTTTGCTTTTGTCTATTGCGCGGCAGCCCCGTAAACAGTGACAAAGAGCCTTGTAGGTGCGGCAGAACAATCTACCGTCGCTCGTCATACCCCCGCTTTTCGACCTCATTCGTCATACGTCATTCATCACGCGTATCTCGTCACTGGCGGCAAAGCCGCCCCCTCACCGACTCTGTGTACGGAAGCCCGTGGATTTGCCTTCCAGCAGCACCTCCGGTTTGCGCGCGAAGACGATTTCATCCTTCACTTCTCCTTCCCCGTTTCCGAAGTGCAGGATTCACGCTCATCCAGTTCGAGTGTCGTGCCATCGGTAAGGCGAATTTGGAAACCCGTCTCGCGAACATCCGTCGATGCGGCCACACCCGCAATCGGTTTCTTCCCTTCGCGATAGGGATAGAGAAGCGTTAAGATTCGACGGCTATTTTCAAAAGTCCCTTCGACCACGGGCGTGGGAATCGGACGATGTTCGTGAGGACCGCCAACCCAAATGGGCATCCAGCCTTGATAGTATGGCTCATGTTGTCCTTTCCTGTCTGTGATCCTCAAGTTCGGATCGCTCACGGCGGCAGCAAGACCAATGCCGTTTCCAAAGTCCCCCGTGAAGGTCTGCCCGTCAATTACGAGCGCGCATTCTTCGAGATGCCACATAATCTCAAAGGTGTGCGGACGATCATTCGTCGAGGTGAGACGATCGATGATGATGAAGAATGGTGCAAGTCCCGGTTGATCCTTCAGGAACAGCACGGTACGGTCATGGAGAGTCGGAATCTGCTGCGGTCCGTAGCCATCCTTGTACGACGAGCGGGCGGTGTCTCGGACAGGCGTCGTGGTAAAAGCAACATCTGCTTTCACATTGATATCCTCGTCATGCCAGCGGTAGGTGCGGCGACGGTTCTGATCCAAACCATCGATGCGGATCGTGTTGTGCGCACGGGTGGAAAGAACGTACTTGCGACATTCGGAACTGTCGTACATATAGTTACCGCCTTCGGTGAGCAACTGCTTGCCGTATGCGCACAGCACGAAGTTCAGCTTGTCTTCGTGCTGGTGGCCACGCCCGAACGGCGAAGCGTCCATGTAGCCCCATACTGCATCCTTCGCCCAG
>JAFYDR010000322.1 GCA_017544725.1 Kiritimatiellia bacterium | reverse complement strand
TAACCACCGCTGACGAGCATCACACAGACGGCAGCACGGGGATCGAACTCTATCGGAACAAATACAAAACCCGAATCATATCTTTTAGGATAGGAGTTATTCTACAAGATACACCCAACCAAGTCTCAGCCTTAATCATCCTTATGGCAACGCCGCGTAGGCGAGCAGCTCGTCGATGGTGAACCTGCGCGCTATGCCGGGCGGGAGGGAGAGCGACGCGCGCATTGCGGAAACTTCATCCTGGGGGTTGACGGCAGCGCCGGAAGGTGGTACGCTATTGCCGTATTCCACGGGTTTTCCCTCCGCGTCAACCGTGGATGTAGTGTCTACGCCAGCGGAGTTGGGCGTGACAGTCGCCTCGTCATTCATTCGTGTTGGCGAGGCGACTTCCATTATACGCAGAAGTTCTTCGATCCGCTTCCGATTGTACCACAAAGTTCGTGATTGAACGCCGAGGTGTGCGTATGTTATAATCCTTGCAGTGGAAGGGCTAGACGGCCTATGACCCGTCAAGTCGACTTCGATCGGCGACGCGACTTCCACCGGCACGGGCGTTGCTGGAGCTAACCCTCCGAGAGCGGCAACCGTGCCATTTTTTGCATCGAGCGAGTGCAACACATCTACGCGGTCAATTCTGCGTTCTTTGCCGCGATGTTCCATCTGCGCGTTCCCGCACGATCGAAAGCGACGTGCAAGCATTGCGGAAACTCCGCCCAAGGTGTGTCGCTTTTGAGGGTGTGTCGCCCAGGTGGTTGACGGCAGCGCCATAAGGTGGTACACTGTTGCCCGTCACCGATGTTGATGGGTCCGATTGGATATTTCCATGGAGATACCTTACCTCGTCGGTGACAACAGAATCGCCGGATGCTTGGGTGCGTAAGATCGACTCTGTCTCTTCCTCGAGCGTAAGTCCGGCGATTTTGTTGCCACTACATTTCATAATCACACTTATGGCAACCAAGACCGACCTCTCACTCGCCGGGTGCGCCGCACACTTCTCCCTCTTCGGAGTACAGCAGGACTTCCATGAGATCCCCGCCGACAAGACGCTCTACCTTGTGTTTCCGTCTTCCGTCACGTCGAAGTTCCCGCTCGGCATGGCGAACGGCAATCTGTGGCTCACGGACTCGGAAGGGCGAATCAGGACCGTCTCAAGTTCAATCCACTTCCTCGTCACGAAGAACGTTGAGAAAGCTTACGGAGACCCCGACGGACAGTCCATCTCCGTGTTGCCACTACATTTCATAATCACCCTTATGGCAACAGTTAAACAATAGTGACTAACGAAAGCGGCGCTGGCATTAGGGAAACCTTCCCTCGCGAGATTTGATTTCCGCCTTGGAATTGCGCATCGGTCATACGCAGAACGCTCATTTTTCCCTTTTTCGGGCTGAATTTCAAAACGCTGTTGCACACCGAGTCTGCGCTCGCCTCGGTAAAGGCAAATTTCGCGTAAAGCGAAGGTTGAAGCACTTGAAACCCTCGCCGCTTCAAGAAATTCTTGAATTGCAACCCTTCGGTACGATCAGCCTTCGACCGATCAGACAAATCCAGGACGACCAATATCCAATATCCGGAATGCCGCGCTATTGCCTCATACGTCACCTTCATTCTGGGAACCTCGGCAGATCCAGCGATTCCCCTTCCCCAGAATAGATCTTCGCCAGCGATACACAACAACGATCAATCGCCAGCATCATCGGCACGGTCTCGTTCCCCATCACGACATCGCGGTAAACGATCTTTGCCAGCATCTTCTTGACTGGTGTCTCAAGCTTGATGTGCCGCCATTGCCGACCGAGCACGTCAGGTAACCCAAGGACTGCCTCATCGACCAAAGGACGAAACGGTTCCATCATGTCGTCGGCAAGGCAATACGGGTTTCGCATGTTATTGTGATGTATGCCGAGCGCGCATTGCATTCCATGTGCAACAAGGCTCCTCGCCGTCGCCGATCTAATGAACGCATACGCATAATTGAGTGCCGGGTTTGGCATGGGATTCTCCTCGTCCCTCTGCGTAGTACGCACAATTCCCAGGTTACCGAAGTATCTGGCAGCCGCTACCGCTTCTAAGTTGCCAATGTCCCCGTTGCGCACTTTGCGCGACAAGCCCCTCACTTCCGCCCAATCGCGACAGCCGGCCCGCCTCATGTGTTCAGACTGGTTGAATATCTTCGCAACAACAACATCCTTCCATATCCTCCCTGCATGTCGATACGCAATCTGACGCTGGAGTATCCGCTCATATCGGGTATGAGCCCCCACTGGAGCCGCGATGCAAACAGGAAGCTTTCGCGAATCGCACACACAGACAACAGCCTTCGCCTCGGCCAACGCGGCTAATGCATAGGCAGAAATCCGGGAATGCATCGATTCCACCATCAATACCCCCATGTCTTCCGGCGGATAAGACACGGCCGATTCCCCTCCCCCGTTCAATGGAATTATCTGTATGCATCGCTCCCCCACATGAATAAGGGAGTCTGTCTCAACTAACACAATGCCATTCATTTTTCCACATTAGGTCTTCTTCCGCTTCTCCAGCACGAACTTCATGTAGTCGATCACGGAGTCGTTCCAGCCGAAGATCTGATAGACGTTCAGTTTCTCCGCCTCGGACTCGGGAATCGGTGAGGTCATGTAGCTGTCGCCACGGAGGACGAATGCGACCGCTTTCGGGTGGTGCTTGTGGTACTCCCTCCACGCCACCAGCCAGCCAGATCCGTATTCCTCCGTGTCCGTCAGGAACACGGCGTAGTCCGTTTCGATTCCCTTCTTGAGCATGTAGTTTACAGCCGTCTCCATGTGCGTGCCACCATAGACCATGCGCGTAATCGCCTCGATATGCGTCATCACTGAATCAGCGCGCGGCACGCAATAGGACTTCACCTCCGTGTCCCACGGCAGCACCGTCACATTCTCCAACCCCTTCACGAAGAAGCCCACGAACATCGCGCTCACCGCTGCGTAGGTGAGGACGGTGGAATCGCCGATGCGCGAAGTCATCGAGCCGGAGACGTCCGGCGCAATCACCCACCGCTTGCCTGCAAACACGCTCCAATCGTAAGACTGCGCGTAGTCGTTCATCACGTCGGCGAGATGATCCAGCACCCACTTGCCTTCGGCAGACACCTCCCTCGCCACGGCCAGATACGCCGTGTAGAGACGGAACGGGAACACTTTCGCTTTCTTGAGTGCTTCCACGTTCACCTTCGCCTTCAGTAGCTCCGGCGTCAGCACACCCTCGCGCAGGAACTTCGCGAGGTATTTCACGAAGCGCATCACGGGTGAATGCTTCGCAACCGCCGCCCAGAGCACCTTATCGAACTTGCCGTAGTACGCCGTGAGCGAGTTGACGTCCAGATTCCGCTCGTCGAGAATCCGCGCCGCCGACACAAGATCACCCGCCTCGACAGCCGTCGCGAAGTCGCGGTGCGCAGCGAGATCGGGATACTGCTCGTATGCCTTTGCCAGCTTTTCGGCGGAGTTTCCCTTCACGTCCGAATAGGCATTGAGGATGTAGGCGTAGATCGCGTCCTCACCCTTGAAGCGGGAGAGACGAATCGCATCCGCGATTTGAGTACGGTACTTCTGTGCGTAATACGGATTCGTGTTCGCCGCAATCCATCCCGAAATGGCGGTCTTGATTGAACGTCCGAGTCCGCGTACCGTCTTCGCGACCTCGATGAAATCGACAAGGTCATTCCCAGTGAGAACCACTTTCTGGAAGGTGTCCTGAAAGATGTGTGCGTTCTTCTTGGAGAGATACACGAGTCCGAGGATCGGGAATGCGCGGATGAAACCCTCGTTACGGCCGCGTACGATGGCGGCGGCAAGTGCGAATGGATCGGCACGTTCGAGAAGCGCAACGGCATCTTTCGTAGCGTCCTTCGCGTTCGCGTAGAAGAAGTTGCCGAGCGTACCGGTCATCGCCAGCTGCTCCAGGAGCGCGGCGTCGGACGGTGTCCACGCAGGAAAATTCTCGGCATTCGTCGTATCTGCGGTGGCGTAGTTCGTCACCGTCTTCAGATTCTCTTTCAGCATCTTCATTCGGGATCTCTCCTTTCTTTTGAAGAGCCGATCATTCCGATGCGAGGTTGCGCGATGAGGAATAAGGGCGACTGGCAACTACCGTGTATGGAACACGGTGCGAGTATCGAATTCGCTAAAACAAAGTTGAAACCAGTCTAGCACCTCAAGACACAAAATGAAGGTGAGGAATAAAGGATCGTGGCAACTAGGTTATACCAAACGGTACAACCCCATACGCGGTTTTTCAGACCACTGCTTTTGAGCTCAGTTGAAACCACGAAAACACCTCACCAAATCAAGTCCCGCGAGGAATGAGTGATTCTGGCCCCGTGCCTCTACACAGATGGATGAACAATTCGCATCAACCGTTTTGTCTGGGGGGCATCAGATTGTGGTACAAAGGCACTATCATTCCACAACATCAGCACTCCCGAATCTGATCCGTTGAAACCAGAACCAGCACCTCGCGGGAAATTCGCAAAGGAATAATCGTCCTTCAAAGATCATATCGCCTCGCGGCGACGAAAGAATTTTAGCAACAACCGTGCCAAGTACTCCATTCTTATACATGTCAAGTTACCGTGAGATCCCTAATAGACCCTTTGTTTGCGTAATAACGGTATCCTCTCCGCCAAGCGTTTCTCGATTGCTTTCGATATAGGAATTGCGATTTTATAGTTTCCTATAGTTTCTATATTTCGAGATACGCCTTCATTAACCCAGATTCCTCTATTACGATTCTTCCAAACCACGGAACTCACGGAACAATCGCTCCCAAAACGAGTTTAGCATGGTGCGCAAAAGCGCGGCGCGGGTCTTCCGCGTAGGCGCGCAGAGTTTTCTCCCCCAAGTGTTCGGAATCATCACCCAAACGGTAGAGTGCCCTTGCCAGACAAATCTCGCGCAACATCAACGTCCGTTCACGGTCGGCAACCGAATTCTCGTATGTAGGAAGCGGTTGGATTGTTTCCTGCGTTCTCGCATATCCACCTACGCCCGGCAGACGCAAGCATCTCGAAAGCGCGGAGGCGCCACGCTTGTCTCCAATTGCTTCCAGTGCCTTAGCGACGGCGCGGAAGTGCGAGTAGGCATCCTTTGCCGTTAGGCGATCTGCCGCCGCGCAAATCGCGGGTACCGCCTCACGCGTTCGGGCGTAACCAAGCGAGATAACATAGCTGTCCATCCAACTTACACTTCGGTTGAACTGGCTCATGCCCTTGTATTCCCATCCCTTGTCCCAAACGGGATTCTGAGTCAGTCGGTCGATTAACATCGCCGCACCATCTGACTTCCCTAACAACGCCAAAACATGCGCATAGACGAACCTGGACTCCGTATCCGTCGCACGAGAAAAGGCGGTTTGCAACTTCGGGACAGCGCGCGTGACATCGGTCAGTAGCGTATTGAGTCCGTTGTATTGATCGGGAAGCGTTTGCACTGCATGATCAAACTCCTTGTCCGATATCGGGAAGGTATCACGCCAAGAAAGGACTTCCGATGGCAGAATTTCCTTCTCCACGAGATGACGTTGTAGTTTCTTAATGTCGATGTTGCGAGGCGAACATTTCGACTGCACGGAGAAGGCTGCCGCCACGCCTGCCACATAGCCTTGATTCTGGATATCCGCCACCATACGCAGGATCGGCATAGCATCACGATGCGCGCTCATTCCCAACCCAATGACCAGCAGACCGTCCGTATTTTTGGGCAACATACACCGATAAGGGAGGTTGACGTACATAGGGGTGTGAACCGGGTCTTCGATGAAGAACTGACGATCGGCTGTCTGCCCGTGCGTGTCGAAATTACTGCGAGTACGCGCCACCACATCGGGGTAACGCCGTTCCGCCATCACGTCCTGCGGAGTCATGAAAAAGACGCCCTTAAGACGACGGCGTTCGCGACTCCCGATCAGTTGCGCGACATCCCATGTGTCGCGAGGTACACTGAGTCTCGCCCGCAAGAAAAACTGGGCTAAATCACACACGTCCGTCTCATCTACGAACCCGATATCGCAGTTAGATGAACTGGATCCTAAGATGCGACGAGCAACGCCCGCGCCTTGGACGGAAAGCTCATCCCCATTGATAAACTCCGTCTCTTCCCCTGCCGCGTCAGCGAGGTCGGCGTTCCCAGTTGCGTCGATCGCCACTTGGCAGCGCAAGATACCGCGCCTCCCGTCGGAGAAAACGACCTCAACACCCGTCAGCCGGTTTCCATCCTTAGTCACACCAGTTGCCATCGTAGTGAAGCAAGTCGTTCCACCCGCACGTCGAATCTCCCTGCGGTACCATTCTGCCTTCCCTTGCGCCTTGATGGCGGCAAAGCGATTGGCGCCCTTGTCGATCTCTTTCGTAAATCCGCAGATGTTCCCGAAGTAGTAGCCGGGGATTCGACCTTCCGTGGTTTGTCCACCCAACACAGCGGTAAATTCGCAGACGGCGGTTTTCAGTCCTTGCCTCGCAGCGGATATCCCCGCCGGCGCACCACCCGTGCCGCCCCCCGCGACCACAGCATCGAATGTCCCGACTACGGGTAGTGATTGAATCGTGGGTTGACCATCACCTGGCTTCGACAGCTCCCGTGCGCATTTGGCGGCGGTAACTCCCAGTTGCCGTCCGAGTGCGAGTTGCCTACCGAGTGCGCGTGCCGCCTCGACGCGGTCACGGGGAATCGCCGCGCACGGTCCGCTCACGAAAACGGCTGTCGTACCCGCCGGGCGGTAGGCAGCAAGATCGCCCGTCTCTGCTTGATCAAAGCGTTCCATCGGCGTAAACCAGCATACATCCGCCATATCGACCTGACGTTCTGTGAATGTCGCATCTCGCATTTTCGCATCCGCTTCCACCAGCGTCAGAGGAGCGTCATCGGGGAAGTCAAGCTCCATCGTGCATTCCCAGAAATGCGCTGGAACAGGAACGCTCCGCTCGCCGTTTCGCGCCATCGTCACGGGAATGACGATTCCCAAGTCGCGCGCACTCAACCCCTTCGCCACAGGCGCATCTGGCGAGAAGACAATCCGTTTGCAGATCCGTTTTCCAGGAGAGAACCGCTGGATGCGTCCTCCTGCACACCGCGCGGTCCACGCATATTCTGTCGCATCAATCAGCACTTTCGCGCGAACGGTCTGGATGCCTCCGCGTCCAATGAAAGCGACACCGGCGAATGCGCCACGAGAATCCGTGAGGACATCGCAGACGGGAACGCCCGTCAACACACGAACCTTTGCTGCGACCAGACAACGATCTAGCGTACGTTTGATTTTCAGAGGCGTCGTGTAAGGCGCGAAACGTTCGCCACTAGAATCCGGAACGCGAATGGTCAAGTCGCCCAGCATCTGGCGCGGATAACTCGTGTCATGTTCAACGCGTAACTTTACATAACGACACCGAACGGACTTTGGAAAAACGGCAACCAAGCGACCAGCGTGTCCAGACGCGGTAGTATGGTTGTACCACTTGTTTCCGTCCAAACTGGTAACCACGCGCATTCCCTTCGAGTTGTACCCGTTCTTCGGAACGGGACGCCATGAGGCTGCGGGACGGACAAGACGGAACAGCGACATTTCGACTTCCTTGATTTCGAGCTCCTTTCCAAGATCGGCGATCACGACCGCATCGCTTTTGAACTCGATCCCGTCACGCGCCAGATCGGAGGAGAGTCCGTCGTTGAGGCGACCACCGTCATCCGATGTCGGCGCATTCCCAGGAAGGTATTGATAAGTAAAGGGACAGGTCGAAAGCGGGAGATGGTCGCGACTGAAGATTTCGTGGAAAATCGGATCCTCCGACTCGTCCTCGCGAACAAGACGATAAGTTGCCGCCAGATCCTCGCCCAGAAATGGACGCGGTGCCAGCAGACAGACCGATGCGCCATTCCGCGCAACCTCCTCTGCGGCTACAACACCAGCCGCCGTACCCCCCACGACCACCACATCGACATCCGCGAACAGACGAGACTCCGCCGCAGCAAAAACAGAACCGAGGGCAATCAACCAAACCAGACAAGAAGCATGTATGTATTTCATGCCAATCAGTATAACCGAACAAAATATTTTCGCAAGTCAATTTCAAAAGAAGGGTAATGTCCGGGCGGATCTGCGTAATTCACCCATTCCGTACGCACGAGAGGATTTTGGAAACAACAGGAACAACCTGAAGACAACATTTGAAAGAGGTGCGCGGACCAACCGGTCCGCGCAACGTCTCTCCTTGCCTATAACTTCGCCGAGCGGCGAAGCCGCCAGCTGAGAAGCGGGGAAGCTGAGAGGCTGAGAAGTAAGCAACCAGAGGTTGCAGTGACGGATGGGAGGGACGCGCTCC
>JAFYDR010000321.1 GCA_017544725.1 Kiritimatiellia bacterium | reverse complement strand
CAGAGATCGAAGGCGTCAAGATCATCGAGCCGGACGTCTTTGGCGACGCGAGGGGATGGTTCTGCGAAACGTACAATGACCAGCGCTACCGCGACGCGGGAATCGACAATGTGTTTGTGCAGGACAACGAGAGCTTCTCGTCGAAGGGCGTTGTGCGTGGACTCCACTGGCAGGCCGCGCCGCATACGCAGGCGAAGCTCGTTCGCGTGATTCACGGGGCGGTGTGGGATGTTGTGGTTGACATTAGGAAAGGTTCGCCAACCTTTGGAAAGCACATTGCCGGATATTGGCGTGTCATTGGTCTTGTCGGCGAAAGACCCAAAGTATCCATTATTGGCAGATGTCACGCCATGGGAAGATGAAACATGTGCGGCTGCACATATTCGAAAAAGTGAAGTGCCGTGCATTTGAAATGATGGTGAGAGATGGTTGAAGTTGGTAGGTTTGTTGATGGGTTGAAGTCGGCGGGCGTGGAGTTCTTCACCGGCGTGCCGGATTCGCTACTGAAGAGTTTCTGTGCGTATGTGACCGATACGTGCGGGAAGAACCACGTGATTGCCGCGAATGAAGGCGGTGCGGTTGGTCTGGCGGCGGGGCATTTTCTTGCGACGGGAAAACCAGCACTCGTGTACATGCAGAATTCGGGACAAGGCAATGCCGTGAACCCGTTGGTTTCGCTTGCCGATTCGGATGTCTACTCTATCCCGATGGTTCTGCTCGTTGGGTGGCGGGGCGAGCTAGGCGTGAAGGACGAGCCACAGCACGTGAAACAAGGTAAAGTGACCCTCTCTCTCTTCGAGACGCTAGGCATACCGACGGAGATTCTGCCAGATGACGAAGTCGCCGCGCTTGAACTGACACGGAAGATGGTCGAACGCGCCAAGGCGGAATCGCGTCCGGTCGCGCTTGTTGTCCGAAAGGGACTCTTTGCTGAATACAAACTCCAGAATAAGAAACCCGACATTGCTACGCTTCCGCGTGAGCAGGCGATTGAGGGCGTTCTGAGGGCATTGCCGAAAGACGCCGTGGTCGTTTCGACGACCGGTATGATTTCGCGTGAGGTGTACGAGACGCGCGAACGTCTCGGACAGGACCATTCACGCGATTTCCTGACCGTTGGCTCGATGGGGCATGCCTCCATGATCGCTCTCGGAATCGCCAAGGCGCAACCCCACCGCAATGTCTATTGTCTGGACGGCGACGGCGCATCAATCATGCATCTCGGCAACATGGCGATTGTCGGACAATCCGGCTGTTTCAACTTGACGCACATCGTCTTTAACAACGCCGCGCACGACTCAGTTGGTGGTCAGCCAACGGTCGGTGGGACGATTGACCTTATTGCAATTGCGGCTGCCTTAGGATACGATGTTCAGCCTCTTGAAAACGCTCTGCGTCTCTGCGCCTCTGTGTTAAATAAATCTCGTCCGGTATTTGTAGAAGTCAAAGTCGCGAAGGGTGCGCGCAAAGACCTTGGACGCCCGAAAGAGCCGCCGCAGATGAATAAGGCACTCTATATGAAGACTTTGGCGGACGTATAAAAAATGGCTGCGATCATAGCTACGAATCACAAAGAAAAAGAAAGGTACGATGAAATGACTGTTAAGCGCAATGTGCTGTTGAACCCTGGCCCTGCAACGACCACGGACACTGTCAAGATGGCGCAGGTGATACCGGATATTTGTCCGCGCGAGCAGGAGTTCCTCGATATAATGAAAGACCTCCGCCGTGATTTGGTGAAGGTCGTTCATGGTGACGAGCGGTACACGAGCGTCCTCTTCTGCGGATCGGGGACGTTGAACATGGACGTCTGTCTCAATTCGCTTCTGCCCGCAGACAAGAAGATCCTCGTGGCCAACAACGGAGCGTATTCCAGCAGGGCAGTAGAAGTGTGCCAGTATTACGGCATGCCTCACATCGACCTCAGTCTGCCGATAGAAACACCTGTCGATCCATTACTGGTGGACAAAGCGCTTACTGAAAACCCAGATGTTGCGCTCGTATACACCACCCATCACGAAACGGGGTCCGGCGTACTCAATCCGATACGCGAAATCGGTGCCGTAGCCCACAAACATGGCTGTACCTTCATTGTGGATACGACATCAACATACGCGATGCGTCCCAT
>JAFYDR010000022.1 GCA_017544725.1 Kiritimatiellia bacterium | reverse complement strand
CTTCGAGCCGCTAGAGGCGGCAGTGACGAGTGAAGAGTGACGAGTGGCGAGAGAAATTTCACGCGGAGACGCAGAGGTTCGCATGAGGCCGCAGAGAATGGGGAGGGGCAACGTCCTCGTTGCCTGAAATGGGGAGGGTGCGCTTGTCGTGACCGTTTGGTCCTTCTAACCTTGTCGAAAGTTATCCCCCATGAACGTTCCCACGTGCGGCGCGGGTGGGGTGCTTGTCGCGACGGTTGCAGGACTTCAGACTTCTACTTAACACGCTTATCACGCCTAACACGCTCACCCCGCTTACCAGCTGGCGGTGTCAGCCGCCTACGCGTTGTAGCTACGATCTCCCTCGCCGTCGATTTCGACTGCAATCGATTGCAATCGACTACTATCGATGATGATTACCAAGCGGAGTGGTGTGACCGCACTACCCAACTACCCAACCACCCAACCACCTAACTACCTAACCATCCATCCCTTATCGTGGCGGGCCCTTATGCAGAAGCTGGAGGAGTGACAATGAGGAGGTGTCGTAGTTGAAGATGGTGAAACCGTCGGCGTTTGCCTGACGCGCAAACTCGATTTGTTTCGTTACGCGGACGGCATCTTTCCGATTGCTCCAGCAAGAGAGTCCGATTCCTGGATAGAGCTTGGTCTTTCCCGCTACGATCCGTTGCTTGGTAACCTGACTCCTGAAGGCGGAGTTCGCTTCCGTGTAATCCATCGGGTGAACGGCATCGAGCCATCCCTTCTCGCACCAGAGTCCCCAGTCCTGTCCGATCGAACGTTGTGTTCCCGGCCAGCTCTGGAAGACTGCGGCTGAGATGGAGCACTTCGGATATTTCTTCCGGACGATGGTGGCGGTGCCTTGGACAACTTTCGTGATCTGTGCGCAACGGAAGGCGGTCCACTCGTTTTTCAACGCCTTCCCCGTGTCACCTGGCCAGTTGGTGACGGCATGTTGCACAAACGCCTCGAAGCGCGCACGGCATCCGGGGCAGAAGCAGGAGTCTGTATCTGGATAACGGATGTAGTCGAAGTGAATCCCGTCCACGCCCTTGCCTGCGATTTCGACCATCGCATCGATTTCCTGCTGCTGATTGGCGGGATGTGACGGGCAGAGCCATTTCGCTTTGGTTGTTCCGTCCTTCCCGACTTGTACGCGACCTTGCCGTTCCAGTTCCGCCAATTCATCCGGGCTTGCTTTCCAAAAAGTGTTCCAGCAAACCTTCCAGACATGACATTGGATTCCGTATTTCCGGCAGGCTGCAAGACAAGTTTCCAGCGCATCTCCCCGTTCTTTGAAATCGCGGGTGGGCGCAAGCACTTGCGAGGCAAAGCTGGCATTGGCACCCCACGCCATGTTGGGGATGATCGCGGTGAAACCGTTTTCCTTCAGCTGGCGGATGGCCTCATCCCAAGTCAGGTCGGCAACACCCCAGGGGGAGTGGCACCAGTAGGCGCGGAACTCGCCTTTCTTGGACGGGATGGACGCGATCCAACGCGCGTCCGCCTGATCGCGTTCCGCTTGTTTCTTCTCCACCTCCTGAAAATGACCTTTCCATGCGGGATTGAGTTCCGCCGCGATTTCACGCAGGAGGGGAGCTGATTCGGAATGCCAGACGTGGCTGAAGTACGCACCCGATGGCGTCAGGCAAATGGCAGGATAATCGGTGTGTTCCCCGTTTGCCCGTTTCCACATCGCGATCGTCCGCACCGGTACTTCACCTTTTCCAATAATTCCAGCCCACTGGGTGGAATGCGGAATGTAATCGGGCTGCTTCGCGAATCCTTCCTTTGTTTTAAGAAATCCTGTCAGGGGAGACGACTCATGAATCGTCTGCTTGAAATCCAATCCGATCAGGGATGTGATCTCCTTCGGGATCGAGTAGAAGAGCAGGAGTTTTCCGCCTTGTTCGTGATACCGGCGGAGTATGGGAATGAGGGAATTGGGGACGCGCGGGTTGTAGGGCAGGCAGACGAGCGGGATGCCCTGAATCGTCCCATCGGTTACGTCGAGGTCGGCGACGGTGGTGGCGGGGAGGCCAATCGTGTCGAACGACACCTGAAGATTGTTTGCGAATTGCTGGAATCCCTTGGACTCACTCTTGTTGACGGTGACTTGCGAATCGGCTCTGATGATGATGATCTTCGGTTTTTGAGGTATGGGAAGTCCGATGTTCGCCAGCCCCAGTTTTGTCTCGCCGTCGATTCCACGCCACGCCGAGATGCGGATGCATTCGATCTTTTCCCAGCCGTTCGGTTTCCCTTCGAACGACATGGTCGCTTTTTTCACTGTGATGTGCTGCCATTCGTTCATCTCTTCGATCTCGGGTGAACAGGAGTACCAGCCGTTGCCGCTCTTGAGGTAGAAGGTGAAATGTGCGATGGGACCGTACTGATCGCAAAAGATGTCGAACTCAACGGTGTTCCGATCCCGCAGATCTAGATTGACGGGAATATCCCAGTACATCCGATCCTTGTCGATACCAGTCAGGTTGACACTTAATTCCACGTAACCGCCTTTCCATGCGATGGAAGACGACTCGGAGTTAATCGCATGAATTACCCGCCGTGCGCTGTCGGTATCCTGGATCTTCGTCCATTCGGGAATCAGATCGATCGACTCCGCTACGGGCGGGGTGGGAATCGCGGCTGCCGCCATCGACAGAAGACTTACTGAAACAAAGGTGATAAGGTTGAGGTTGAACATGGTGCATTCCTTTTTTGATTGGGATGGTTTCGGGGACTTGGGATGGTTTGTGACGGGGTGCCCGCGCGAGCCTCCGTCACTTGCTAATCTTCACGTTCCGGAAGATGTACGGGTTGGGAGATGTCTGAAATGGCTTACCGCTCACGGTTGTCACATTTCGGAGCACAACCTCTTCGGTGACGTGATAGGGATAGTCTTCGACATATTCCGCACTGCGGTTTCCCGAATTGAAGTCGGCGAACAGATACGGACCGTTGTAGTTGTCGGGATGGTTGGAGTCATCGACCTTGAGTCCATCCACCACGATGCGGCGCGGCATATAGCAGGGATAACCGAAGTCGTGTTTTCCCGTGTAGTGACCACCGATCAGCTGGCCGACCGCTTTACTTCCGCAGGAGGGGACAAAGACGCAGTTGCGGATGATGAAGTCGCCGTTCCACGTGCTCCCGTAGTCGGAACGGAGGTTGATGAAGCTGCCACCGTAAACCGTCGAGTTCTCCACGAGGAACGTACCGTATCCGATCGCGTTGATTCCCATGTATCCAAGACGACAATTCCGAATCGTCGCGTTCGCCACGCCCATGTGCGCGTCGAAACGCGAGAAGGTACAACCGTCATAGAGGAGGTTCTTGCAGTAGTTGGAACCGAATAACCCCCAGTATTTCCGGTTCAGGATGTCGGTGGTCTGGCTGCAGTTGATGAACGAAACATTCACCGAACGGTTGGCACTGATGTCATAGGATCCCATGCTGACGGGTTTCCCTGCCGCACCGATTGTTCTATAGGTCTTATGCGCGGTGAAGACACAGTTGGTGATGGTTACGTTCGCCGCTAGCGAGACGGAGATGAAACCGCCATACGGCGCACCGTGGTCGCCTTCGCCGGTGACTTCATGACGGAGCGATTCCACCCGTACATTCGAACGCTGGATTGAGAATCCGCGTCCGTAGTAATTGTATTTCGACGTCTCTTGATTGGCGATGGTCACGAAGATGCCGCCTTTCACAGTCAGGGTTTTCGGGTCGATCGGATGCGCTGTGATCGAGCTGATGGTTCCGAAGTCGCACGTGATCGGCGTCGCCTTGTCGATCTCACCTTTCGTATTTGCGAGGAAAACCTCCTGTTGCGCTTGACCGTTGTTCTGGTTCAATCCGTAACGGATGTAGCGCCGTACGGTGTTGTCCGAAACGACGACAAGTGAATCGGCG
>JAFYDR010000320.1 GCA_017544725.1 Kiritimatiellia bacterium | reverse complement strand
TCATCGTCGTCGTCATTCTCGTCGAGGTCGTCATCTTCTTCTTCTTCGTCATCCTCGTCGTCGAAGTCTTCATCGTCCTCATCGTCGAGGTCTTCGTCGTCCTCATCGAGGTCGTCCTCATCATCTTCGTCGTCATCCTCGTCAGTATCGTATTCTACATCGTCAAACGAGTCGTCTCCGCATCCGAAGCCTGTGGAACTCCAGTTGACCGAACCGACGCTATATTCTTCCTCAAGTGCTTCCGCTACGGCACGATCGGTGAGTTTCATGTCCTCGGGATCCTCTCCGAGAATGCAATAGCAGGTGAAACGGTGGCAATTGTTTGACAACAGATCGTATTTACCGCGAGTCGAACCGAGCTGGGTTTCCGCCCGTAGCGCGATAAGTTCGTCCGCGATCGGTTCGCCGTCATCCGTGGCGACATAGATGAATGCGCCTGACCGATTAAGGGAACCGGGATCTCCGTTGAGGAATTCCTCTGGCGTGACTTCTTGTACGGCCGCGTAGCCATCCTCGTCCTCCGTGACTTCTGCGATACGGTCGTCTCCAAGGTAAACGCCCGTGTGGTGTGCAAGCGATCCGAGCAGGTCACATCTAAGGATGGATCCGCGCACGGGCTTCACCTGCTTTTGAAATACGTTCTTCACAAAACTTTCCAAGAGACTCATTCCTCTTCCTCCTCTGTATTGTCTGTTTCCACATTCGTGTTTAGTTCCCGCGGCTCCCGTTCCGGCGGAACGCGCAATGGCGGTAATTCCGGTTCTGGTGCGGGAAGTGTGCAGTATCCACAGGCATGGATTTCACAACCCTGCCCGAGGAAAATCCGTTCGAAATCGGTCTGTTCCTCTTCATCGCGTTGAAGAGCCGGAACTTCCTTGAATCGGCTGTCCGCATCAAAGACTTCGCGGATCGCCTCGAAGTACGGCGCATCATCAGTCGCGATTTGGATCTCGCCGCCAATCTCCAATCGTGCCCAAAGAGGATCAAGAAACGCGGGCTGGATCAGACGATGATGGTGATGCTTCTTTTTCGGCCAGGGGTCCGGAAAGAACAGATAAACCGTGCGAAGACGATGTCGCGGTAAGAGGTAGTAAAAGGCGTAAAACGCCTCAAGTCGATAGACGTAGAGATTGGAAAGCCCTCGGTTGACCGCTTTGCGGCTCACTTTACGTACGCGCTCCAACATCCGTTCGATGCCGATGTATCCGACATCGGGATTGCGTTGCGCACGTGTCGAAAGGAACCGCCCGTTTCCGCACCCGATTTCCGGTTCCAGCGGTTGGTCGGGACGGAACCAGCGTTCGAGAGGCAACGGTTCCGTGATACTCTCGATGGGGATCAGATGCGGCAACTCTCTGCGCGGTTTGGAGGGCGTTTCCGTCATGACAATACCTCGTTGGGGATTCCGATCGCATCCACGAATGTCTGCGGCGGTTTTTCCGGGCGAAGTGTTTTGAGGTTGACGCAGACATGGATCGTATATCCCTCGACCAATAACTTCCCTTCGCAACGTACCTCGCAGCAGATCGTCAGACGAACGCCTTTGAACTCGCTGCACCAGGCGATGATCTCCAATTCATCGTCATAATGCGCGGGGGCGAGATACTTCGCCTTCGCCTCACGAACGGGTAATGCGATTCCAATTGCCTCCAGCTCTTTGTAAGAAAAACCGTGGCCGCGAAGCAACTCGTTCCGAGCGCGTTCAAAATACGTCAAATAGTTCGCGTAATACACGACACCCATCTGGTCGGTGTCGGCATACGGAACCCGATACTGGATCGTGGTACGAATCGGTTTGTCCATAATCACCTCAAATGCAAGGCACATTATACACGATTTTTAACCAAAGGGCAAATCAGATGCGTTTCGAGCAAAGATCCCAGATGCAGGGTAGGCGACAGTGCCCCCTGCTTTTGGAATCTTTAGAAGTTTGCAGTTCATATTTGTATGTTTTCGATTCGCTGTGCTATACTTGCCGCTGTATAGAAAGGGATGTTTGTTATGAGTATGATTGCATCTTTGGTTTTAGCGGTTACGATGACACCGATTGGTGAATGGAGAGTTTCAGTTTCGACAGATGGCGTGACGGAGAGCTTTTCGATTGACCCGCCGACAAGGGTAGAGGTGAAGGATGAGCGCCACCCGCGTCTGCCGCCACCAGTCTCCATTGCCGGCTGGAGAAAGGAGTGCAAGTTTCTCGAGACAAAGGCATGTGAGTGTACCGTTTCCCATGCAGTTGTTCCTGATTCGTTTGTTGTCAAGACCGAACCTGATGGCCGCACTCTCGTGAACGGGCGAGACTACATGGTAGATTTGTTGTGGGGAACCATCGAATGGAAACCGGGAAGTACGGTATCGACGAACGTTCCCATCTCTGTGAGTTACGTCTATCGTAAGCGCCGGATCGATTCGATTGTGCGTGATGCGGATGGACGTCTCTCCCTTCGAAAAGGTGAGGCGCATGTTGTCACACCCGTGCAGCCTGCTCTTGCTCCTGGAGAGACGCGCATCGGTAATGTGTTTCTCGATGCACAGACCGATTCGCTTCGTCCTCGTAACCTTTTCCCTGTGTTGGAACCGCCACCGAAACCTGTCTCTTCTGCGACACCCGTTGCCGCACGACTCCTTCCAAAGACATGGGCAAAACTCAATCAGGGCGGTTCCTTGACCGTACTCGCATGGGGTGATTCGGTGACCTCATGCGGATTCCTGCCGAACGAGGACAAATGGCAGGAACAATTCATTCGTCGGCTTCGCCGTCGATTCCCGAAGGCGGACATCCGTCTTGTCTCGAACGGATGGGGTGGTCGTTGTTCCAACACCTTCCTTAAGATGCCTGAAAACGATCCGCATAATTTCACGAACAAAGTTGCAGGCGTGAAAGCCGACCTTGTGATTAGCGAGTTTGTCAATGATTGTGGACATGGCGAGAAAATCGTACGCGAAGATTATCCGCATTTTCTCCAGTCATTCCGTGAGGTTGGTAGCGAATGGATCGCGATGACGCCCCATTACGTACGACTCTCCTGGATGGGGTTGAAGGATTGTCACGGAACGGATAACGATCCTCGCCCATTTGTTCACGCCTTGCGCAAATTCGCCGCCGAGAACGACATTGCGCTCGCCGATGCGTCCCGCCGCTGGGGACACCTTTGGCGAGAGGGCATTCCGTTTTCCACAATGTACGTCAATGACATCAATCATCCTGTCGCTGCGGGAATGACGTTTTTCGCCGATGCGCTCATGGAGGTGTTTGGTGGGGACTGAAAGGCGGCTGACGCGTTGCCAGCCGGTTAGGCGAGTTAAACGAGTTGAGCTGGGCAAGCTGGATAAGCGTGTTAAGCTGGGTAAGCTGGTTAGGGATCGATTGGGCGCATCTGCGTAATTCATCCATCTCATGCGCACGAGAGGATTTTGGAAACAACAGGAACAACCCGAATACAGGCGGCAAAGCCGCCAGCGTGTTAAGCGTGTTATGCTTGTTAAGCGTGTTAAGCGAGAGGAAGGCAGTAGGCAATAGGCAGTAGGGAGTAGGAAAACGGCAAAGCCGCCAGCGGGACGCTTCGCGCGGTAACGAGTGGGAGGGACGCGTTCCGTCGCGTCCGTTGCGTGATGACGATGCTCTCGTCGACGAAATCAAAAGTTATTCCCATGAACTTTCTCTCTCTCGCGGGCGAGTTAGCCCGCGCTCTACAAGGTAAGTTGTTCTTTAAGTTGTTTCTGTTGTTTTATTTTAGAAGACGACGGTGAAAAACGCAGATGCGCCCAAAAAGGCCCAAAAAGCCATCGGCTGTGATTTTGTCTTGTCGAGGGAGGGGATTTCGGGTATGATTTTTCTTTCTACGCAAAAGGAGCAGCATGAAAAAGTCAGCCGTGTATTTCACCACATTCCGTACGACCTATACTGAGAACAGAACGCAGAAATTGCAGCGTCTATTGAAACGCGCTGGAATCGAATCGATTGATTTCCGCCACAAGTTGGTAGCCATCAAAATGCATTTTGGTGAACGTGGAAATCTTGCTTTCATACGCCCGAATTATGCTCGTGCTGTTGTCGAGTTGGTCAAGAGTCTCGGCGGCAAGCCGTTCTTGACCGACTGCAATACCCTGTATGTCGGTGGACGCGGAAATACGGTGGATCATCTGGAGACAGCCGATCTGAACGGCTTCACACCGCTGACCGTAGGATGCCATGTCATTATCGCGGATGGCTTGAAGGGAATGGATGAAGTTTTGGTTCCGGTACCGAAAGGCAAGTATGTCAAAAAGGCTAAAATTGGGCGTACGATCATGGAGGCGGATGTGCTGCTGACCCTGACACATTTCAAGGGACACGAGGCGATGGGAATCGGAGGAGCCGTAAAGAACATCGGTATGGGATGCGGTTCACGCGGGGGAAAGCTGGAGATGCATAGCGATGGTAAACCATATGTCGATCGAGAGACGTGTATCGGGTGTGGAATGTGTCTCAAAGTTTGTGCGCATGGTGCTTTGTCGATGCGCTCACGGAAAATGACGATCAATCGGGATGTCTGTGCGGGATGTGGGCGTTGTGTCGGTGTTTGTCCGAAAGGCGCGCTTATGCCGGAGTGGGGAGAACAGAGTTTTTCTGTGCTGGACTGCAAAACGGCGGAATATGCGTTGGCGGTGGTCACCGGTCGTCCCCATTTCCACATCAGCTTGATTTCCGACGTTTCTCCAAACTGCGACTGTCATGCGGAAAACGATGCCGCAATCGTTCCGGACATCGGGATGCTCGCCAGTTTCGATCCAGTCGCATTGGATCTTGCCTGCGCCGATCTTTGTCAGCGTGCACCGCGACTCCACGGAACGGTGCTTGATGAAGTCAAGGAAGAGGGGGACTTGTTC
>JAFYDR010000319.1 GCA_017544725.1 Kiritimatiellia bacterium | reverse complement strand
GAGGAGTTTATGCCATGATTGCTACAGGTTTGTCAAGGAAGGTTTCGTTGGTTGCTGCGCTGGCTATCCTGACGGGGATGACCGCTTGCGGACAGCAGATTTTCGATGGTGACGGTTCCGGTGAGGCTGGCTTCGTTCCGCCGCCTCCCCGCAAGGAAGCGCCGCCGCCGCCCGCCAGCATTGCTGGTGGCGAAACGTTGATTCCGTACCCGCCACCGCCCGCAACGCCCGCATCTCGTTCGGAGAAAAAGAATCCGCCGAAACCACCGACGATGTTCACCAAGCTTACATCCCAGTATGGCGAACAGGATTGGAATGCGCGTCCGAACGATTTGAACAATCTGCTCAAATCACTGAAGGAAGCTGCCGACGTCGATTACGAGTTCGAGGCGAAGGCATTCTCCGAGATCGACGAGGACCCGGATCAGAATCCCATCCTCTACCGCTCCGGCCACTACCACTGGCATTTGAATGACGCGGAGATTAAAAAGTTGCGGAACTATCTGCTGAAGGGCGGCACGATTATCCTGAACGCGGGAATGGGATCCAAGCCCTTCTTCGATTCGGCGGTTCAGGAAATGAACAAGGTCTTCCCCGAGGCACCCGTTCAGCCGCTGGCGCATGACCATCCGGTCTTCCACTCTACGCCCGGTATCGACTTGGATCGTGTACAGTATCGTCCCGGTGTCCGGTCGGTCTATAACGGGAGCGAACCGGTCTTCTTCGGCGTCACGATTGACTGCCGTACTTGTGTGATTATCTCGCGTTTCGGTATGGAAGTTGGTTGGGATCCGCTCGACGACGACAACATCCTCGCCTACTCGCAAGAGTCTGCGCAGAAGCTTGGATTGAGCATCCTGAACTACGCCACCGCCATGCGTAAATGGTCGTTGGAGAATATCAAGAAAACGCGTTACGAAGACGCGAAGGAAGTTTCGGATGCAGCCTCCATGAAGATCGCGCAGGTCGTCTATGACGGTGAATGGAAAACGCGGCATCTCGGCATTTCGGTTCTTCTCAAACAGTATAATCAGGCAACGGGTGTGCCCGTGAAGTTCTCCTCTCTGGACTTGAAACTGACAGATCCGAAAATCTACGACGTGCAAGTTCTTTACATGACCGGACATGAGGCATTCACCCTCAAGCCTGAGGAGATCACCGCTCTCCAGAACTACTTGAACGGCGGCGGCATCCTGATTGCGGAGGCGTGCTGCGGACGTAAGGCGTTCGACGATTCCTTCCGCGTGAACATGGCGAAAGTTCTGCCGGGTGTCGGATTCACGATGCTTCGTACCGGCAACGTCCTCTTCAAAGAACCGTTCGACATTGAGTCGATGAAGGTGACGCCCGCTTGCGCGAAGTTCTTCAACAACAGCCCGAGCATCCCGCCCAACGTGCTGACGATGTCCATCAACGGCAATCCCGCCGTTATCTACAGCCCTGTCGGCATGGCCGGTGCGTGGGAACTCTCTCCCAATCCTTGGTCGAAGAGTTATCTCTCGGATGACGCGTTGAAACTCGGTTGCAACATCCTCCTCTTCGCCAGCACACGGTAGGCATGGAACTCTCGCCAGATTTCCACCAGTACTTCATGCGCCTCGCCCTTCGCGAGGCGCAGAAGTCGGCAGAGGCGGGCGAGGTGCCGACTGGTTGTGTCATCATCGAGCGTCCTGCATCGTCCATTCCGCTCGCGGGTGTGAAGATTCTTGGAAAGGCGCACAACCAGACCGAGATGTTAAAAGACGCCACCGCGCATGCGGAAATGATTGCCTTGACGCAAGCTGCCGCCGCCAAAGGTGATTGGCGGTTGACCGATACGGTTCTGTATGTCACAAAAGAGCCGTGTTCCATGTGTGCGGGAGCGATTGTCCTTTCCCGTGTGCCGCTCGTGGTGTGGGGCGTATCCGATCCGAAACGCGGGGGACATAGCGTCTTCTCGATTCTCAATCATCCCAATCTCAATCACCGTCCCCAGCTTCTCTCTGGCGTTCTGCAAGAAGAGTGCTTGGCGGTGTTGCAGTCCTTCTTCCAAATGCGCCGAGGAAAGGAGTAGGGGAGGCTGATACCGCCGGTTCTGTGCCGCCCCGTTCTCGGCACGGATGAGGTGGCGTCACCAGCGGAAAATGCGGGTCTCGCCTTTTTCCATCAGGATGCGTAAGACGGGACCGTCGCCGATCTTCCTCCCCGTGATCGCATCGAAGATAGGCGATGGAGAACCGATGTCAAAGGTGTGTTCTCCTGTCCGGTGTGCTTGCGCGGCAAGATGGTTTTCCGCCGCCCAGACGGGAGTACCTGCGTCCGTGAAGAGGTGGACTCCTGCGAGCTTGGCGAGCGCATGAAGGAGTGTGGGCGGAAGTCGCGGGACACCGACGAATACGTCGAAGCCGTGTTCCCCTTTGCGAACTGCGACGGCTGGAGCGTTGTTGGGATAACGCGCCCACACTTCGTTCTCCTGCGCATCGACAGTGAAGAGTGGGTGAACCTGATTTCCCGCAGAACACCACTCCGAGAGAAGCCCCGCCTTCTTGCCGATTCCGGTCGGTTTTGCGATGGCGGCTTCGGTTGCGAGGGGACGGACTGTAAAAGAAGAGACCTCGGCCATTGCGGCAAGGTTCGTTCCTTGTGGCGTGAGGAATCCCGGTGCCCAACACCACACCCGTACGGATGGGGCGGATTCGGAAATCCGTCGGCGGAGTTTGTCTCTCTGTTGCTCGGTCAGATACCAAGGAGAGAGGTAAACCTGAAGTTTGGCATCGATTCCGTTCTCCAAAACATCGGAAAGCAGATATTGACCATACGGTGCGCCACACCGTCCGAAATCAGCTCGCCCTTCACCGATTAGCGAGGAGGAGGGGGCAGATTCTGGAGTGAGAAAGAGCATACTTTCCTCATCTATGATGGAGGCGATCTCTGGTTTGAAGATACCCTTGCGCGAGAGGAATTGGCGATCCAGCGGATCGATTTCGCGCGCGACTTGCCAGAGGTGCGCGTTGTTGAACCATCCCAGTCCCGGAAGATCCATCCACCAAGAACCGAATCCGCGCATGAGTTCCTGCGCATTGTTCCGGCGGAGAATCTGCTGGGTTTGCTGCAGATTGACGCGATTGCCCTCCTGCACGATATCCTTCTTCCGTCTGTCCAGAAAGGTGCGCGTGTCATCTTCGCAAAGCCACAGCACACCAGCACAGGTAACGGTTTCAGCCGCGCTCATAATCGGTTCCGATCCGATCCAAAGTCGATCCATGTAGGAGAGGGGAGAACACAGGATATCCAGATCACGGGCGTGTTTCAGCAATCTTGCCAAGCCGTAATGTCCAGAGTTTGCGGAACCGTTTCTCATGCAGGCGAACTCGTATGCATACCCGTAGAAAAAGACAACCAGTTTCTTACCGTTACTCGCCTTTCGGCAGACCTCCGCCTGTAACGCAACCATGTCTGCCATTTCCTCCTGCTGGAAACGAACGAAATCCAGTACCCGCCGGTCTCGTACTGGATCGCGGAAGGAACCGAGTGTACACCTCCGACGTTCCTCCGGGGAGGGAACTTCCGCCGTGGCGGCATCTGCCTCGCCCCTTTGCGCAAGCCACGAGCGAAACGCTTGGCGTGTTGCGGGGTCGTAGCCGTTCAACGGTTCCTCCCAAGAGTTCTGATAAAACCATTCCGATGTGTTTTGACCAGCAGGATGAATTCCCGCGAAATGTTCCGGGAAGGTTTCTGAAAGATGACGAACCACGGCTGACAGGTAGTCGCGAACCGCTTGACGGTAGAGGCGACTGGACACACAGGAAATGCGGGGACTGCCGCCCTTCTCGAAGGCCATGCATTCGTCGGGATGTTGCTGAACCCACCATCCTGGCGCATCCGTCGTGATGCGGGGCACAAGCAAGGACTGGGGATGTACGGCGATGATTCGGTGAAAAACATCGTCTAACGCTGACCAGTCCTCCTTTTCTGGCAACCAGCAGTTCGGTGCGGAGAAGGAAATCAACTTGACACCTGCGTCACGCGCCAGTTTCAACTGGGAGAAGAACAGATTGTTCCCCTCGATCGGGAGTTGCGTATGGACGCCGACCGAATCTACGCTATAGGCCTGTGGATAATACCAGGTCGGCTTGTCGGAACGAACTTGAAAACGCCATTTGTAGGTATGACCTTTCTT
>JAFYDR010000318.1 GCA_017544725.1 Kiritimatiellia bacterium | reverse complement strand
TTTTCCTCTAAAATATTCACTTCACTTTGTGACTGAAAGGGGGTGAATGACGTGATACAGATCCGGTTGAAGAAGGGTGAGACGGTTGAGCGCGCGCTCAAGCGTCTGAAGAAGATTCTGGATAAGGAAGGGCTGCTCAAGCAGTTGCGGAACAACCGTTACTACGAGAAGCCGTGCGAAAAGGCTCGCAAGAAGTCCGCGCGTGCCCGTATCCGTAATCGCTCCCGTCGTCTCATGCGCGAGATGTCATAGTTCATCTCTCGTTTCGTTTTGGGGGGACACGAATTTTATTTCAAAATCCGTGTCCTCCTTTTCTTTTGCCATACTCTCGGTCATGCCAATCTAAGGAGGTGTCCCATGCAGTGGAAAGTCGGTACGCGCGGAAGCGCGTTGTCCCTGGCGCAGACGCAAGACGCATTGAACCGCATCGCCATTCTCTTCCCGTCCCTTTCTTTTCAACAGGTCCCGTTTTCCTCGCCGGGGGACCGGGATTTGGCGAGCAGCCTCCGTACCGCCCCCGCCGATTTCTTTTCACGTGATCTAGACGAGGCTGTTCTGTCGGGAACGATTGATTTTGCCGTCCATAGCGCAAAGGATCTCTCCTACCCGTTGCCGAATCAGCGGCTCGATTGGTTTTGGCTTCCTTGGTATGAGGACGCACGCGATTGCCTTGTGTTGCGCCTCGGCGAATCTCGTTCCTCTTTGTCGCGGCCAGTTATCGGTGTCAGTAGCGACCGTCGTGAAGCCTATGTCAAGTCCACATTCCCCGATGCTGTCATCCGTCCCATTCGCGGTAGCATTCCTTCGCGGATCGCACAACTCGACGCGGGGGACTTCGATGTTGTGATTATGGCTGGGGCTGCGTTGAAAAGGCTCGGACTTTCCGAACGCATCACCGAGTGGATTCCGCTAGAACAGTTGCCTACGCCTCAGGCGCAAGGACGATTAGCCGTCACATTCCGCAAGGGGAATCGGGAATTGATGCGTTTTCGTTCCTGTTTTGTCAAGGCGGTTCGTTTCGTCGGTGCGGGTGTCGGTTCCGCCGGATTGATCACATGGGACGGACTGAAGGAACTGCGTCAGGCGGACGTCTGTCTTTACGACCAGTTAATGGATGAACGGCTGTTGCGCGAGTTGCCGCCACATGCTCAAGGCGTTTTTGTGGGAAAGCGTTGCGGCGGTCATTCGATGCCCCAATCCGAGATCACGGAGCGGATTGCTGAGTATGCGCGTCAGGGACTACGTGTCGTTCGCTTGAAAGGCGGCGATCCCGGTCTCTTCGGTCGTCTCTCCGAAGAGATCGGAAAACTCGATGAGTTGCAGATTCCGTATCGTGTTCTTCCCGGCGTCAGTGCGCTCGTTGCCGCCACGACGGGAACGGGAATGTTGTTGACCAAGCGGGGCGAGTCGCGTGGGTTCACCGTGCTGACGCCTCGTGCGGAAGGAGGCGGGAATGCGGATGTCGGAATCGAGGAACGCGGTCGTTTTCCGCTTGTTCTCTTCATGTCCGTCAAACTTGCGGAAGATGTCGCGCGGCACTTGATCGAAGAAGGTTGGTCGCCGGACACACCTGCCGCCATTGTGTATCAGGCGGGCGGTGAAGAGGAAAAAATCGTTCGTGCCACCTTGGCGACCTTACGTCCACGTGAAGGGGAAGAAGCTCCCGGACTGATTCTGATTGGTTCTCCCGCAGCCGGTGGATACCATAGCGAGATGGGCGGTTTGGACGGGATGCGCGTACTGTTGACCTGTAGTGAATCCATCCTGCCCAAAGCCGAGCTTTCTGTTCGCGATCTTGGCGGTGTGCCGTTGTTACGACCGTTGATCCGACTTCGTGCCGAAGTTCGTGCGCATGAGGCGATTCGTTCGCTAGATTCGTATGATTGGGTTGTCCTTACATCTCCCAGTGCCGTGCGAATCTTTCTCGATCTGTTGCGTAGCGAATCGTTCGATTGGCGAAAGGTTCCCAAGCTGATGGTCTGCGGGCCCGGATGCGCGGTGGAATTAGAGAAGACTGGATTGCATGCCGACTGGATGCCGAAGAAGGTCTTTTGTGCGGACGGCTTGATCGCTACATTTTCGGATGGCGACTGGAACGGACAGCGGATTCTTCGATTCCGTTCCGAGAAAGCGGGCGACAGTGTAACGCAAGCGTTGCGTGATCGTGGTGCGACGGTTACGGACTGCATCCTCTACCGTAATGAAGAGATACGGTATGAAAACCTGCCACGATTCGATGCCGTGTTTTTTTCCAGCACTTCGACTGTCGAATCCTTCCAACATCAATTCGGGATGGAACCGCTCGATGGAAAGACGGTTATTGTTCTCGGAAAGCCGACAGCCGCAACTCTGCGAAAGGCGGGTAGGGAACCCGACGCCATTGCGAAAGAAGCGACTGTCTCCTCACTCGGCTACCTCCTCTTCGGAACGCGCTTTGCCAAGTACTTTGCCATGCGAAGTAGTGATGCGTGATCGTGGCTCATTCTTCATTAGTCATTTTTCATTCCGAACGAAGTGAGGAGGCAACGAGGATGTTGCCCCTCCCCATTCTCAGCGGCCTCATTCGCGCTTCCGCGTGAGATTTCTCTCGTCACTCGTCATTCGTCACTGGTGCGAAGCTCCCCACTCCTCAGCCTTCTCAGCTTTCCCGCTTCTCGGCTGGCGGCTTCGTCGCCCTGTCATTACTTCACGTAGCGAAGTTGTAGGTGAGTGTCCCGTCATTGATGAGTGCACGAATTTCACGAAGCATAGACAACAACTCATCAAGCGTACGGCCCTGCGTGGAATAGTCTGGATAATCATTCCAGTACCCTACGTACCAACTATCCGTAGATTTCCAATAGGTGTACGACAGACTCATTTGTGTTCTCCTTTCAATGAAAATTATGTGATGTTTTACTGAGCCCGTCAACACGATTCATTCTTCATTTGCGAGTGCG
>JAFYDR010000317.1 GCA_017544725.1 Kiritimatiellia bacterium | reverse complement strand
TCGAAAAGATGGAATCCTTCAACTTGACAAATCTCTTCCATTTTGTCAAACTAAACGCAGTTCTAGGTATGATTCTACTTGCGGTGGACGGAGGGACTTTTCGTTACGGTACATCCGCTCCGCATGAATCGGGAAAGGTTAGGATTATGAAGAAGTTTACGAGCATTTGGTTGCTTTTGGCGTTGGTATCGTTTTCCGCTCTGGCGGTGACGAGAACTTGGTTGCCGGGCGCGGTCGGGGATTTCACCGATCCGGCGAATTGGACGAGCAATGCGTATCCGGCAGCGGACGATACGGTGAACATGAGTGTTGGTTCGGCGACGATTTCCGAAGGTATGGACATTGTGGTGAAGTATCTGATTACCGGACGGACGAACTCGTTCGACATCGTGCAGACGGGCGGTTCTGTTTGTGCGGCCTACAGTGGTGATGGGGACGCGGGATTCAAAGTCGGACGTGGCGAAGACGGGAGAGCGAACGGGAGCATTCGCGCCGAGTACACCCTTTCTGGTGGTACGGTCAGTACACCATCCCGCGTGACGGTCGGTGAGTTCGCGACCGGTTCCTTGACCATTACGGGAACGGGAAAGCTCTCGACCCCCTACCGTGTACAACTTGCGGTAAAACCTGGTTCTACCGGAATCGTTCATGTGGTGAGCGGCGGCAGGATTGAAGCGAACGGCATCGAACTGGTGCGTGTCGGCTCGACGCTGCTCTTTGATGGCGGTACCTATTGCGCCACCGGAATTACCAGTGCCGCGAACACAATCTTTCTCACCGGTGCGGCTGGTACCTCCGCAACGATTGGCAATGGCGGTGCTGTCTTTGACACGAACGGTCGCTTCTGCAAGGCCGCGATTCCGTTGGTCGCGAGCGGCGTACAGGCATCACCCGTTGGAATTGAGAAAATCGGCGCAGGAACACTGTGGCTGGCGGCGACGAATACGTACAATGGTCCGACGGTCGTGAGCGCGGGAACATTGGTGGTAGAGACTCCGGAGTCCCTGCCCGGATACGCGACGGCGGGCATGGTGACGGTACGGAACGGCGCCGTGTTGCAGTTCGGCTCGGCTTGGACGGCGGCACAGCAGGCAACCCTGCGCGCGAATGCGGTGGTCGAGAACGGCGCGGACATCTCCCCTTCCAGCGTCTATAACACCGCGTCGGGGAACAAGACGGTTTCGGAAAATCTGGCATTGGCTGGTGGCTTGGATAAGTTCGGTGCGAACACGCTCTTCCTCACTGGAAACAATACCCTCGGCGGGAACGTGCGGATATACGCGGGTACGCTTCAGGCGGACTTCGGTGAGGGGCTGGACGCGAACCACGCGGTGGAGCTGCTAGGCGGTGCGCTTTCCAGCGCGAACGGTTCCATCACCGCCGGACTGGGAACGGGCGCAGGGCAGATCACGGTCTCAAGCGGAATGGTTCCCGCCTTTACCGCAAAAGGCGTCCCTCTGACAGTCAAGTTGGGCGACACGGATGTACCGATCGTCTTCGGAAGCGCACTCTTCCCCGTGACCTCCTTGATCCTGAACACCTCCGAGGCGGACCAGAAAATTACGCTGGCGAACTCCTTTGACCTGAACGGTAAGATTGTGTCGCTGACTGTCAACAAGAACAGTGCCGTCGCCACAGGCAGATGGATCACCTCCTCGGCGGCAGCTGATAGTGCATTGGACAAGTACGGTACTGCCCCGCTCGCGTTTGAGGGCCCATTGTTGATTCGTCGGCTCAACACCTACGCCGGTACGACCATCTTGAATAATCAGGAGGAGAACGTTCTCGGTCTGATGAACATCAGAGACGGTTCGACGTTCGCCGCGACGAACCAAACGATCTCGATAACCAACAACTTGAACGTCATAGTCGGAACTCTGATTCTCAAAGACTGCATGGTCACGAACGGGAATCAGATTACCACGGGGATGGATGAAGCAAACAACGCCAAGGTGAAACGGATCGTGATTGATGGCGGGACAACATACGGAAAAACCCTCTATGCGGGAAGTGCCAATCGCGGCAACGGCGAAATTGAGATCGGCAACGGTGCGAATGTTTCGTTCGATCAGATTTTCGTGCGCGGCGGTACGATTACGCAGAACGGCGGAACAGTGACGACGCGGAATAACAGCGGTATTTCCACGGCCATCGGGTATTACACCAACGGGACGTATGTGTTGAACGACGGGATGTTGAACTGCGGTTACCACTTCCAACTCGGACGTGAAAAGGGACTGGGTACTTTCCGCCAAACGGGCGGTACCAACACGGTCAAGGGCGTCTGTTCCATCGGTTGGGGAAGTGGTGGCACGGGCGAGGTGTATGTGACTGGCGGTGTTCTGTGTGAGCCGGTCGCCAAGAATTTCCGCGTTGGAGAAGGAAGCGTCGGTTACTTGGAGGTCAGCGGATCGGGCGAGGTGCAGACCGGTAACACGCGTCTGAGTATCGCGCATGAAGGCAATTCCGGTTCCGGTGGTCGTGTCCTGTTGGGATACGGCGGAACAATTGAGGCGACGGAAGTTGCCGGGAACAACGGCAAGAATGGTTGCTACTCCAAGTTTTTCTTCAACGGGGGTACCCTGCGGGCGACGACGAAAGCTCCTGCCAAGTACCTCTACAACCTGACAACGTTCGGTATGGGTGAACTGGGCGGCGCGGTCGATTCGAACGGGCGCAACATCACCTTCAGCAACGCACTTGCCGCGACCTCATCGCACATTGCGCAAGGCGAGGGTCTGACCCACCGCTGGAGTTTCAACGGAGACTTGAAGGATAGCATCGGCGGTCAGGATGCGACGGCGTACATTTACACGTTTACGAACGGTAACAGCGAACTGGCACTCACCCCAGCGAGCGGGAGCTCGAAGAAGTCCTACGTCAATCTCGGTTCAAACATCCTTCCCCGCGACGGTTCTCCCGCGACGATCGAAATTTGGGCGACGCAACGCGAAGTCAGGAGCTTTAGTCGTATCTTCGATGTTGGTGTTGATGGTAATGATTACGTGACGATGAGTTGGACGAAGAGTGAAGGCATCAATACAGACATGATCCGTATCCGCAAGGGGGCATCGTCCGTTTCGAACAAGATGGCGCCTTACACACTTGGTACGGAGTTCCACATCGCCCTTGTGTTGTATCCGCTCCCGAATGACGGCGGTTGGGTAGCGACCGCCTACAAGCAGGATGCCGTGACCGGAGAGACTCTGAAGAGTACGTCCTTCACGAACACGACCTGGACACTCCCTTCGCTGGTGCAGACTTACTGCTATCTCGGACGTTCCGTGCAGAGCGATGCCGATGCCGCCGCGAACTACAACGAGGTGCGCATTTGGAACCGGGCGTTGTCCGAGTGGGAACTGGCTGCGAATGTTCGCGCCGGACCGGACGTTCTGCCAAGTTTTATGTTTGAAAAGAAAGGGGCGGGCAAGTTGACGCTCACGGGCGCGAACACGTATCCGGTCGATACCCGCGTAACGGGTGGCACGCTGGAGCTCGGCGCGACCTCCTCGTTGCCATCCACGACGGGCGTTGAACTGGCAGACGGCGCGGAACTGGCGCTCGGCGGCAACTCGCAGACCGTCGTAGCGTTGACCGGTTCGGGTACCGTCTCGGGCGGCAACCTCACCGTCACCGGCGCAATCAACCCCGGCACGAGTACGAACGAGACAGCCACGCTGACCTTCAGCAACGTGAGTGCCGCAGGGACGTTGGAGTTGGACGCGACGGAGACAGCGATCGACAACATCGATTGCACGGCGGGTACCTTCGACCTGACCGGGTTGAGCCTGCAGATCAACAATATCGAGGCTCTGACGGGCGCGAGCTACACGTTGGCGACCTCGGGCGCCAGCGGTATCACCGGGCAGTTTGCCGGAACCAATTTGGCGGGAACGCCGTGGCAGGTCAGTTACCATCGCAATGCGGTCTTGCTGAGCCGTGGCGGCACCATCTTTATGGTTCGGTAGGCGCGGCGAGCCGCTGCGGATGGTTGTGCGGTCTAGTTGTCTAGACTTCTGGGTATCTAGAACAGCTAGACTTTCTAGGGAAGTAATTTCAAAACCACGGAATACACGGAATTCACGGAATGGTTTTCAGGAGAGTCGCGATTTTTCAGTGCATTCCGTGTATTCCGTGGTCGAAAAAAGATGGTCGGGAGGTTTTGCAATTGCCTCTACGGCCTCTAGGGTAACAAGACGTTGAGATTTCGACTTGCGATTTTGGTTTTTCTCTTGGGTGGTTTTGCCTTGGCTGACGAGTTGCCGGAGCTGATGCGTACGGCGTCGGGCGATCCGGTCACGACCGTGCAACAGTGGGAGGCGGTGCGCCGACCGGAGCTTCTCCAGACCTTCACCACGAATGTCTTCGGCGTCCGTTCCATCGAGCGTCCGGCCTCCCTCACCTTTGAGCAGGCGGGAACGAATTGCGTGATGATTGGTGGACGTGCAATTCGAAAGCTGATCGACATCCGTTATTCGGGACCGGGCGGTAACGGTTGCATCCGCGTGAACGCCTTCATTCCGATTCGCGCCACACCAGCGCCAGGCTTCCTGTTGATCTGCAACCGCGACCCGGAGGCGAACATCGATCCGGAACGTGTCAAGAAAAGTCCCTTCTGGCCAGTCGAGGAGATTGTCGCGCGTGGCTATGCCGCACTTGCCTTTTACAACGGCGATGTCTGTCCGGATCGTTCCACCGGATTCACCGTTGGCGTTCATGCGATTTTCGAGCAGGATCCCTCTGTACGGACGGAAGAGAGTTGGGCGACAATCTCCGCTTGGGCATGGGGTGCGAGTCGTGTGATGGACTGGATCGAGACCGAACCGTTGCTGGATGCGGCGCACATCGCGGTGATCGGGCATTCGCGCGGCGGTAAAACCGCGCTCTGGACGGGCGCGACCGATACGCGCTTCGCATTTGTGATTTCAAATGATTCAGGATGTACTGGCGCCAAGCTGAATCACATGGATTTACCCTCTTCCGAATCCATCGCCTCCATCACACGCAACTTCCCGCACTGGTTCTGCACACGATACAACAGTTTTGCCGGGAAGGAGTTTGAGATGCCCTTTGACCAGCACGAGTTGTTGGCGTTGATCGCGCCGCGTCTGTTGGCGGTCGGCTCCGCATCGCAGGACAACTGGGCGGGACAGCGGGGTGAACTCGCCTCGGCGGTCTTCGCTTCTCCGGCGTGGGAACTCTACGGAAAGCGTGGAATGGTCGGGACGAACTTCCCGCCTGTCGAAGTGCCGATGCAGGAGGGGAACATCAGTTATCATTTGCGGTCGGGAGAACACAACCTTGTACTCTACGACTGGAACCGTTACATGGACTTTGTGGATCGCCACGGCTGGTGTTTCTCGCCCATCGTGGACAATGCGCTGGTGTTCGACACCACCTCTGGCGACCAGTACCATTCGACCAATCTAGTGAGTGTGGGTAACTTGCTGAAGTTCGGATCTAATACACTTACATTGAGCGGACGGAACACGCTCGGCGGCGATATGCTGGTGTATGGTGGAACGCTTTGCGCCGACTGGGGCGAGGGTCTGGATAGTAATCACGCCGTGTATCTGCGTGGCGGTTGCCTATCGAGCCGTACCGGGCAGATTACAGGACGACTGGGTACCGGTGCGGGTGAACTCTCGTTTACGTCAGGCATCTCCTCCGGCTTTACGGCGAAAGGTGTTCCATTGACCGTCGATTTGGATACGGGTGGTACACCGCTCGTGTGGGGAACGGAACCATTCGCGCCGTCGGAATTGATTTTGAACGGAGCGGAGGCAGATGCGCCGCTCGCATTCTGTACGCCGTTGGATCTGTACGGGAATACGGCGGTCATCCGATCCGTGACGAACAGCGTGTCGTTGTACGGGGCGATTACGGATTCAACGGGAAACGGACAGCTGAAGATTGTCGGCGGCAGGATTGATCTCTGCGCATCTAGCAACTTCCGTCTGTTGCGAATCGCGAACGAGAAAGGGATGTTCACGGTTACAAACGATGCAACGCTTGCGCTTATGCGGTTGATCGCCAGCAACGGTACGATGCGCGTGGCGGAATCCGCCACCCTCCGTACGTCATCCGGCGGCGATGCCGTACAGGTCGGCGTGGGCGATACAGCCACGCTGGAACAGAACGGCGGGACAATTGATTGTTCCTACCATTTCCAGTTGGGGTTGGCGAAGGGGACTGGCGTTTTTCGGCAGACGGCGGGAACGACAACCGTGCTAGGCGTGACCAGTATCGGGCATGATGCGAACAGTTTAGGATTCGCCTACTTGACCGGCGGTGTTTGGAGTCAGCCGGTTGCGAAAAATTTCCGCGTCGGCGAATGGGGAGACGGTTACTTGGAAGTTTCCTGTTCAGGAATCTTGCGTTGCGGCAACACGCTGGCATTGCGGATTGCGGATTACGCAAGCGCGAGCGGACGCGTCGTGCTGAAAACCGGGGGAGTCATCGAGACGCCAAAGGTCATCGGTGTCGCTGGCACGAAACGTGAGTTCACCTTCGACGGTGGTACGTTGTACGCGACCGCCTCGTCGGACAACTACCTTTCGGGGCTGACGGCGTTCTCGATGAGCGAGCGCGGCGGTGTGGTTGATACCGCCGGACACAACATCACGTTCACGCAACCATTGACGGTAGCGAGGCTGACACCGCGTATGGATGCCGACTTGGTTCATCGCTGGAGTTTCAACGGAGACCTGAAGGATTCCGTCGGAGAACAGGATGCGACGGCGATTGGCGCCGTGACTTTCGTGGATGGGTGCGCTCGGTTGGCTGGCGGCACCTTCGGGACGTCCTACCTGAATCTCGGTGCGAATGCCCTTCCCAAAAACGGGAAGCCTGTGACGTTGGAGATTTGGGCGACACAGCGGGAGATACGGGACTGGAGCCGCATCTTCGATTTCGGAAAAGGAAGTGCCAACGCGAATTACGTGACCATGACCTGGACGAAATCGAAGGATCTCCAGACGGACATGATTCGTATCTACAACGGCGCGGCTTCGCAATCCAACTTCATGGCCCCCTACATGCTTGGCACGGAGTATCATATTGCCTTTGTGTTGGAGCCGCTTCCAAACAATGGCGGATGGCTGGCGACCGCCTACAAGCAGGATGCCGTTACGGGCGTGACGCTCTCGAAACATGCGTTCACGAACGATACTTGGTCATTGTCCTCGCAGGATCTCGACACCTGTTATCTCGGCCATTCGCGTCAGTCAGCAAACCACGACGCTGCGGCGGACTACAACGAGGTGCGCGTCTGGAATCGTGCGCTGTCGGAAGAAGAACTGACCATCAGCGTTTTGGCGGGGGCAGATTATTCCGAGAGCGCCGAAGCGAACGGGTTTGAAAAATGCGGGGAGGGCGTGTTGACCTTGACCGGCACGAACAGCTACGCAGTGAATACCACCGTGACAGCAGGAACACTCGCGCTCGCGCCAGACGCACGCTTGCCGGAAAGCGGAGCCGTTGCACTCGCGGATGGTGTAATGTTGGCATTAGGCGGCAACTCACAGACAGTCGCGACGTTGACTGGTTCGGGTACTGTCTCGAACGGAGTCCTTACTGTTACCGGTGCAATCGACCCCGGCACGAACGCGACGGAGACTGCCACGCTGACCTTCAGCAACGCGAGTGTCACGGGAACGCTAGAGTTGGATGCGACGGAGAACGCAATCGACAATGTGAGGTGTACATCGGGTCTATTCGACCTGACTGGGTTGACCCTGCACATCACCAACCTCAATACCTTGATGGGGACAAGATACACACTCGCAACATCTGCGGACGGTTTCGTCGGACAGTTTGCGGGTACGAACTTAGCGGGTACACCTTGGCAACTCGCATATCATCCGAACGAAGTCCTACTCATCCGAGCTGCCACCACCCTCCTGATTCGGTAGGGCGCTTCGCGCCAGTGACGAGTGACGAATGAGAGGCGGCGAAGCCGCCAGCTGAGAAGCGGTAAAGCTGAGAGGCTGAAAAGCGGAGACGCTGGGGACGATGAGGACAATGGGGATGGGGGTTAGCCGCCAGTTCGTTCCGTTGCGGGCAACGAGGACGTTGCCCCTCCCAAGGCGGCTAACGCCACTAGCTGAAAAATAGGAAAATGGTGAATGACGAATGAAACAATGATGGGCCTAAAAGCTAACAGCTGTCAGCTAAAAGCTACTAGCTATTAGCTTCTACTCCCTACTGCCTACTCCCTATTGCCTTCGCTAGGCGCACGCGCCTAGCGAATCGAGATGACTGTCCCACTGGGAATGATTTCCACCGCAAGCGTGGTTGCCGTGACGGCGAGGCGCGCCTTGACACCGTTGATTACAGCAGCGTCGCCGGTGAGCTGCACATCCATCTCGGACGGCGCAGTCAGCGTTGCTGCCGTGACGAGCGGATATCTTCCGGACATCGGACGACTTCCACAAGCGAGGGTGATGGTCACCTCGTCTGGAATCGTCACCGTGCCGTTCTCCGTGCTGATCGCGTCGGTGACGGTGCCGTTGGCGAAGGTGAAGGTCAGCGGGGTGCTGGTTTTGACGAACTGCAGTTCGCCGGTGAACGCGGAGGAGAGAGTCGGCACGTTCGCGGCGTCGATTGCCTTGAGCTTGCCGGGACCGGAGACCGTACCGGTGAACTGGCCGTCAAGCGTCACTTCGTCGTAATCGCGCAGCGTCCAGGAACCGGCACCCGCGATGTTGAGCTGGCTGCCGATGACGGAGGCGTTCGCGCCAACGCGCACCGTGCCGGCAACGGGGAGCTGCTTGGACTCCAATCCCCACTTGCAAGCAAGGTAGTACTCGAGGCTCATACGCTCGGCGCTCGTGAGCTTGTTGGTGTAAACGATAAACTCGGCGTAGTCTTGGCCACCCGAGGCGTTGACATCATCGGGACAGCCGATGTTGCGGAAGGCTCGTCCACCGTCATCGGCTTTGTCCGTATGGAAGGAAATCACATCCCACGAACCGCTCATCGGCGTGTTGGTGCAGACGACGGATGTTCCGTTGACCCAGGTTTCGTAGAGGTTTGTTTTTGTGTTTTTACCACTGCCTTCAATCTTCGCAACGAAGATGCCGTTCTCTACGCCGTAACCGCTACCGGTTCGGAAGAAGTGGTCACCGCATGGGGGATTGTGCGTGTTGTTAACCCCGAGATGCGTGGAGGTATATCCGTTGTAGCCACCGAGGATGCAGCGTCCGCCGCCACGCTCGGAACCGAAGACCATCACGCAGGAGTGGACATAGACGGCATGTCCTTCGGACGCGCTCTGCATTAGATGCATTCTGCGGTTCTCTGAACTATTACTCGACCCCGGACTGCCGATATGCGACCATTCGGACGAAAGACCGGTGTCACCCGCCTCTCGATGGATGCCGAAGGAGAGAATTGCACGTCCATTCAGCGCGTTGGTGATGATAAACGGATAGAACTGCGGATAGAAGGTGTTGGCGTCCTGCCATCTGTTGTTCCAGAAGAAGTTGAGGCGTTGCTCGGGGCGCTTGTCGTACCACTTTTCGATCAGCGGGAAGTCATTCGTATAGACGTTCGCAGGCTTGTCCGCGCCCAGCAACGTGGACGGCGCATGAAGCGTGCCGTTGTTATGGTAGCTGCTCTTGTAGAGCGGGGCGTAGGTGGAGAGATCCGAGGCGTCAACCCAGAGCGCGGGCTTGGAACCGAGCAGTTCCTCGTCGCCCAGCGTGAGTGCGCCGGAATTGACCTCCACTGTGGCGTTCGAGGCGACGAACCCGACGCGGCTACCGTCAGAGGCGATAACCTTTCCAGGCCCTGTTACCAGTCCAACGTTGCCGTGCAGATAAACGGGCTTTGTCTGCTCGGCGGCGGTACCGAAGAAGGAGATCTCTTCGATGGTGCCGGATCCGACCTCCACGACGTTGGAACTGACGGGGGAAACCATATAGCGGATCTTGACGCCCTTGCCGACAGTGCCGAAATGGAGGCGAATGCCGTTCTTCACATAGATGATCGTGTTATCCGCGACGGTATCGGCGAACAGGTCGTTCGTGTTGAGTTTGTTGTTGACGGCCGTCGCGAAGATCGCGAACTTGCCGGAGAGCCGACCAGCGTATATGTGCTGCATCGCCGAGAACTGGAGGCGTGCGCCGCCCTCACCGCTACGCGGTCCAATGATGCTACCGCCCTGAATTGCGCCGACGTGCCAGTTCTCGTTGGTGGCACCGGACGTGTTGGGATTGTTGAACCCGAAGGAGACGATATCTGAACACGAGGTATCAAAATCAAGCTTGACCGTCCCTGCAAAATCGGAATTCAGCCGGACTCCGTTGTTCAAGTTGTTATCCCATATTTTAATCTGTTTGATCGTCAGTGTACTCTGCGCATCGAGACCATGAACGGATCCATAGAAGTATTTGTAGGCGTTTCCGTTCGCGTTCTCCGGTACGGTTTCCGATACGAGGATACTGCCAGAACCGGAGAAGTTGCCCCAGTACTTGTGAGTGGACCCCGTTGCGATCTCGAAGGTGCCGCCGTCTAGCACGATGTTGTTTCTCCGTTCGGTTGTCGTACCCCGGTTATCCACGCCCGATCCCGCGTTGGTTTGGGGGTTGAACTTTGCGGGGCGGTCTTGCAAGGTTGAGGTCGCAGGGACGGTAATGACGGTCGTTTCCGGAAAGTTGGTGGGGCTGGTCATGCGGATAGTGCAGTTTGACGGCATGGTGTAGGCTGCATCGGTTATCATGTTGCCGCCGTAGAAGCAGACTAGGACATTAGTCCCGAAGGCGTAGGGAACGGGATTGCTCCATTTGTCCGGCAAGACCAACATCGATGTGTATCCCGCCAACCGCAACTGCGCGTCTGTTGCGCCGGGCGCGAACGCGATGGAGTTCTCCGGGAGGAAGGCGAACTTGTTCGCGTCTCTGCTCCCGAAACGGAACGTTCGGGGCATCACGAGCCGTCCTGACGGATCCGTCTGGTAGAATGTCTTGAGGAACCGTACCATCGAGTCGTTGTTGACCGTCACCACCACCTCGCCGCCGAGTTCGAAGTTGTTGTCCGATTCGGTGTCGGAGTTGAAGATGATCGTGCCGCCCGTCGCGGTAATGGTCTCACTGCTCGCCGGCGTGTTCGCGTCCCAGTCGAGCGTGTCGCCCGGACCGAGCGTCAGGGCGCGTCCGAAGCCGACAAATAGAAGGGTACAAGCGAGCGAGAAGAGGCAAGATTTCACTATGATGCCCCCCCCTGTATAGCGGTTGCGCCGACGCAAAACGCCGTTTGTCGAAATCCGATTCAAACTGTCCAATGTCATCATCATCCACTCCTTTTTTGTTTCTAGGCGGTCTAATTGCTAGCAGATCTAGACGCCCTAGAAACTCTAGGTACCTCTCTAGTAGAACTACCCATTCACAACACAATTTTGAAATATTTTCCCATAAAACGATGGATTTGTCTTGTAAAATCGGAAACAAAAAGTGTATAATCCGAAGCATGAACTATCGCACGAGATATTCCAAGAAGACGGTTCCGCGCGAAGAGGTCGAGCGGATCCGGGAGGCGTTTTTCCAGGCGGCGGGACCGACGTTACAGCTGCTGATCGACTTCATGGAGACGTTGCCGAACGTGGCGTTCACGCTGAAGGATGCGCATGGGCGGCTGGTACACACCAATCCGTACAACGTGATGATCAGCGGGTGGCGGACGATGTACGACATGGTGGGGTACACTTCGGAGGAATTGTACCCGCCAGATCAGGCGGCAGTCTATGCGGGACGCGACCGCGAAGTCTTCGAAACTGGCGTGCCGATTGTCAACCGAATCTTTGGATTCGTCGCGAACCGTTCGACCGATCTCAACTGCGTGTCGGTGCGTCCGATTGTCGGGACGGACGGTACGCGCATCGGCACGGCGACGGTCTATTACCGGGCACAGGCGAAGATGCAGGTGGCGAACTGGTACGACCCGATCCGTCATGCGATCACCTACCTGAACGACCACTACAAGGAGAAGGTGCCGATCGAACTTCTGGCGTCAATGTCGAACTACTCGGTAGCGCAGTTTCGCAAGCACTTCCGCAAGCTGACGCAGATGTCGCCTTCGGACTACATCGCGCGGGTACGAGTGAACGCCGCGCAGACGTTGCTGGCAACGACGGACAAGCTGATTACGGACATTGCAGCGGAGACGGGCTTCTACGACCACTCGCACTTCATCCGCACCTTCCGTCAGCTCACCGGCATGACCCCCGCCAAGTACCGCTCCAGAGCGTCGGGCGTGTAGCGGGCCGCCAGAGGCGGGGAGAAAAATGACGAATGACGAGTGACGAATGAAGAAATGAGAGGCTGAGAAGAAGGCAGTAGGGGCGGCAAAGCCGCCAGCTGGGTAAGCGCGTGAAGCTAGGTAGCGGGCTAAAAGCCAACAGCTGAAAGCTAGAAGCTACAAGAAAAGGGTTTTGTCGGTTGCGCGTCGCGCAACCATCATCCCACCACCCCAACCCAGGCGTGAGCGAAGGGCGCATCTGCGAATTTCACCGTCGTCTTTTGAAAATGAAAACAACAGAAACAACTAAAAAAACAACTTGTCTTTAGAGCGCGGGCTAACTCGCCCGCGCAGCACACTGCGGTAATATGGAGAGCCGCCGAGACGGCGGCTCTCCATAGTTGCAAGTTACAGGCAAAGGAGAAGCGATGCGCGGATCGGTTGGTCCGCGCACCTCTTTCAAATGTTGTCTTCAAGTTGTTCTGGTTGTTTCCAAAATCTTCTTGTGCGCATGAGATGGGTAAATTCACAGATGCGCCCGTGAGCGAAGCGAACGGAAGCGAACACTTGCGGGACGGCGGGAACTCTGCTATACTGACTCCGCTTTTGGTACAACTAGAGGCAGAAGGAATCATCATGGCAGAGGCAAAGAAACTCGGAGAACGCATCGCGACATACCGCGAGCGGTTGGAAATGACGGTGGAGACGCTGGCGAAGGAATCGGGCGTAAGCCCTTCCGTGATTCGCGCTGTGGAGGCGAACGAAGTGTATCCCGCGCTGGGAACGCTGGTGAAGCTGGCGCGTGCGCTAGGGCAGCGGCTTGGCACGTTCATGGACGACCAGTTCACGCCAGACCCGGTGATCGTGCGCGGTGACAGTCGTCTGCTGGACGAACGTAGCCACCAGCAGACGTCGGCGGCTGGGTTCCGTTACTTCTCGCTCGGTGCGGGAAAGGTGGACCGTCACATCGACCCGTTCTACATCGAGATCGCGGCGGACGCGGACGCGCAGCTTTCCTCGCATGAGGGCGAGGAGTTCATCATCGTCGTCTCCGGCGAGATCGAGTTGCTGTACGGTGAGGACGTGAAGATCCTGAAGCCGGGCGACTCGGCGTACTACAACTCGGTGGTGAAGCATCGCGTAAAGGCCAACGGCGGAAAGCCCGCGACGATCTATGCCTGCATCTTCATGCCGTTCTGAAAAGGGGAAAGCCATGTTTAAACTGACCGACCCGTTCGGCACCGCGCCGTCCAAGCCGCCCTTCACACAGGCGGTCTCGACGGGTGTGCCGTGGCACAACTATCCGGTGACGCGCAACTACACGTTGGGGCAGTTGCTCGACCAGACGATTGCGCGGTGCGGACCGCAGGACGCGCTGGTCTATGCAGACCGCGACTTCCGCCTCACCTGGTTTGAGTTCGGCGAGGAGGTGGATCGTTTGGCGCGTGGCCTGATGGCGTTGGGAATCAAGCGCGGCGAGAAGGTCGCGCTGTGGTCCACGAACGTGCCGCACTGGATCATCCTGATGTTCGCGACGGCGAAGATCGGCGCGATTCTTCTGCCGCTGAACATGAACTACAAAGAGGCGGAGATTGACTTCGCGCTGAAGCAGTCGGATACGGAAAACCTCTTTATCATCAACGGCTATCGGGACTTCGACTATCTGGAGTGCATCTACAAACTAATCCCCGAACTGAAGACGCAACCGCGCGGCGAGCTGAAGTCGGAACGTTACCCCTGCCTGAAACGGCTCTTCTTCTTGGGCCCGGAGAAGCATCGTGGATTCTACTCGCTGAACGAGGCGTTGTCGCTGTCGGTGGAGACGTCGATGGAGGCGTACTACGCACGTCAGGCGGAGTGCCGTCCCGATGACGTGGTGAACATGCAGTACACTTCCGGTACGACTGGTTTCCCGAAGGGAGTGCAACTGACCCACTACAATATCGGTAACGACGGATTTTGGATCGGGGCTTGCCAGAACTTTTCGTGCAAGGACCGCGTGTGCATTCCCGTTCCGCTCTTCCACTGTTTCGGTTGCGTGTTGGGTGTGATGTCGTGCGTGAACCACGGTTCGACGATGGTGTTGCTGGAGAAGTACGACCCGGTGACGGTGATGATGTCGATCGAGAAAGAACGGTGTACGGCGGTGTATGGTGTGCCGACGATGTACATTGCAATCCTCGACCATCCGCTCTTCTCGAAGTTCGACTTCTCGTCCCTGCGCACGGGCATCATGTCCGGTTCGACTTGTCCGGTAAAACGCATGGAACAGGCGGTGGAGCGCATGAACATGAAGGAGATCACCAACCCCTACGGGCTGACGGAGTCGGGGCCGGTGATGACGATGACGCGCTACTTCGAGCCGTCGTTCGAGCGCAAGTGCACGACGATCGGTCAGGCGCACCCGGGCATCGAAGTCGCGATTATCAATCCCGAGACGGGCGAGTTGTGCGGGATCAACGAGGACGGCGAAATCTGCTGTCGCGGCTTCAACTGCATGAAGGGTTACTACAAGATGCCGGAGCAGACCGCGAAGTGCATCGACGCGAACGGCTGGTTGCATTCGGGTGATATCGGGCACATGGACGAGCAAGGGTACTTCTACATCACCTCCCGCCTGAAGGATCTCATCATCCGAGGTGGCGAGAACATCTCGCCGCGCGAGATCGAGGACTTTCTCAGCCACATGGAAGGGGTACAGGACGTGCAGGTGGTGGGCGTACCTAGCAAGAAGTACGGCGAGCAGCCCGGCGCGTTTGTGATCCGGATGCCCGGTTCGACGATCTCCGAGCAGGATGTGATGGACTACTGCCGGAACAAGATCTCCTGGTTCAAAATCCCGAAGTACGTCCACTTCCTGGACGAATTCCCGATGACGGCGAGCCAGAAGATCCAGAAGTTCAAGCTTCGTGAACTGGCCGCCCAGTTGTGGCCAGATGCGTAACGCAGTCCGTATGCGGGTGTGTGCGGACAGAGGAATAAGGATGAGGTAACAGAACAGAAGGAGTTCTTGTATGGCAAAGTTGAGTGTTTCCCGTCGGCGCTTTTTGGAAGGCGCGTTGTCGTTTCCCGTGATCATTTCGTCCGGGTGCATCGGTATCCGCAAAGGGATGGTTGCGCCGAAGCGTCCGCAACCGTCGGAGCGGATCAACGTCGGTTTCATCGGCTACGGCACGATGGCGCATGACAACATCGGCAATTTCCTGAACAACCAGAACGTGCAGGTGGTTGCGGTCAGCGACCCGAACAAGGGCACGGACAAGCTCTACGGCTACAACGGTGCGCGCGGCGGCGGTATGCGTCCGTGCAAGGAGCGCGTGGACAAGTTCTACGCCGATCAGAAGGGCGCGGTTGCCTACAATGGCTGCAAGACTTTCCCCGACTTCCGCGACCTGTTGGACTGTGGCGTCGATGCGGTGGTGATCAGCACACCTGACCACTGGCACGCGATGAACGCGATTTACGCGATGCGCAAGGGCAAGCACGTCTATTGCCAAAAGCCGATGTCGCTGACGATCGGTCAGGGCAAGGCGATGGTGCGCGCGGCGCGCGAGACGGGCGTCACCTTCCAGGTCGGTTCCCAGCAGCGCTCCGCGACGGAGTTCCGCCGCGCCTGCGAGTTTGTGCGCAACGGTTACCTCGGCAAGATCCAGCGCGTCGAGATCGGTCTGCCCGGCGGCAAGTTCAATCCGTGGGGAAAAGAGGGTGAATGGATCGAGAAGAAAACTTGGGCGAAACCGCCGGAATACTTCGGCGAAGAAGGCTTCCGCATGTGGCAGGGTGGCGCCGCACTACGCGCCTTCAATCCCGCCATCCACAGCCCGATGTCTTGGCGCTTCAATCTCGCCTACGGCGGCGGCATGATCACCGACTGGGGTGCGCATCACTTGGACATTCTCCAGTGGGCAATCGGCAAGGACGGTTCGGGACCTGTTGCCGTCGAGAACATCAAGGGTGACATCGACCTCTCCGATCCGCTCTGGAATACGGCGGGCGAATACTCCTTCGAGGTGGTTTATGCCGATGGCACGCGTGCGTTCGTTTCCAACAAGTATGCGAACGGACTGCGTTTCTTTGGCGAGGATGGCAAGCAGATCTTTGTGACGCGCGGCAAGATGGAGACCGCGCCTGCCGAGCTGTACCGCACGAAGCTGAAGGACACCGACCAGAAGCTCTACGTCAGCGGTCAGCACGAGCGCAACTTCATCGAGTGTATCTACTCCGGTCAGCCGACGATCACGCCGTGCGAGGTCGGGCATCGTTCGATCACGATCTCCCACATCGCGAACATCGGTCTGCGCATCGGTGCGTCGAAGCTCGCGTGGGATCCGGCGGCGGAACTCTTCACCGGTGCCGACGCGGACAAGGCGAATGCGCTGATCGACCTGCCGTTGCACAACGGTTGGGTGCTGGATCCCGGCGCGTAAGACGAGCGGTGTGGCGGCTAACGACGCTAGCAGGGAAAGTTAGGTAACCACGGGGATTGGGCACTGCCTAGTTCTCGTGGGTCTTCGGGCACTGCCCCAGGGACTTCGGGTGCCTGACCCCCGAAGTCCCCTTGTATTGTAAAATAAGGAAAACAGACGATGGCTTACGAGAAGATCAAGGTGCCGACTGACGGCGAGAAAATCACGATGGGTGCGAACGGCAAGCTTCGCGTGCCGGATTGTCCCGTCATCCCGTTCATCGAGGGCGACGGAACCGGACCGGACATCACGCGTGCGGCGATGACAGTCTGGAACGCGGCGGTGGAGGCGGCCTACGGTGGTAAACGGAAGATCGCATGGATGGAGGTGTACGCCGGTGAGAAGGCGAACGCCGTCTATGCGCCGAACACGTGGTTGCCGCAGGAGACGCTGGATGCCTGTCGCGAGTATCTGGTCTCCATCAAGGGACCGCTCACGACGCCGATCGGCGGTGGCATCCGTTCCATCAATGTCGCCATGCGGCAGCAGCTCGATCTTTACGTTTGCCTTCGTCCCGTCCGTTGGTTTAAGGGTGTTCCCTCCCCGGTGAAACATCCCGAGTTGACGGACATGGTGATTTTCCGCGAGAACACGGAGGACATCTACGCCGGAATCGAATGGCTGTACGGTACACCAGAAGCGGCAAAGGTCGTCGCCTGGCTCCAACAGGAGATGGGCGTGAAGAAAATTCGCTTTCCAGAGACCGCTTCTATTGGCATCAAGCCCGTCTCAAAGGAGGGAACGGAACGGCTGGTGAAGGCCGCGCTCGACTATGCGGTTGCGAACGAGCGCAAGTCCGTCACGCTCGTCCACAAGGGCAACATCCAGAAGTTCACGGAAGGAGCCTTCCGCGACTGGGGTTACCAGCTCGCTCGCCGTGAGTACGGTGCGGAACTGATTGACCAAGGACCTTGGTGCCGCTTTACGAATCCGAAGACCGGTCGCGAGATCGTGGTGAAGGATTGCATCTGCGATGCTTTCCTGCAACAGATTCTGACGCGCCCGGCGGAGTATGACGTGATCGCGACGTTGAACCTTAACGGCGACTACGTCTCCGATGCGCTTGCCGCGACGGTCGGAGGGATCGGTATCGCGCCCGGCGCGAACATCAACTACCAGACAGGCGTTGCTGTTTTCGAGGCGACGCACGGTACCGCGCCGAAGTACGCGAACCTCGACAAAGTGAACCCCGGTTCGCTCATCCTCTCTGGCGAGATGATGTTGCGCTACATGGGGTGGACTGAAGCTGCCGACCGGATTATCGCCGCGATGGATCAGGTTATCGCCGCCAAGACGGTGACCTACGATTTCGCACGGCAGATGGAAGGCGCGACGGAAATCAAATGCAGCGAATTCGGCAAAGCGCTTGCCGATGCTTGCAGGAGGTAGGTACCATGAAGACGATAGGTGTTATCCCTTCCCGCTATGGTTCTTCCCGTTTTCCCGGAAAACCGTTGTTCCCGTTGCTGGGCAAGCCGCTCGTACAGTGGGTGGTGGAGGCGGTCAAGCGCGCGAAGCTCCTCGACCGCGTGTTGCTGGCGACGGACGATGATCGGATCGCGTATGCCGTTGACGGGATGTGCGAGGTGGTAATGACGGATTCAGACCTGCCGTCAGGAACCGACCGTGTCGCAGTTGCCGCACGTGCCGAGGACGAGGATGTCGTCATCAACATTCAAGGCGACGAACCGTTGATTAATCCCGCGTTGATCGACGCGCTCGCACAGCGGATGGCGGACGATCCGATCGAGATGGCAACGGCGGCGACGCCGATCCGTACATTGGAGGATCTTGCGGCGCGGACCGTTGTAAAGGTCGTGACGAACCAGAAGGGCGAGGCGCTGTACTTCTCGCGCCTGCCGATTCCCTGCCGTCGCGATGGCGAGGCGGATTTGGCGAGCGGACTCTACTGGCGGCATCTCGGTATCTACGCTTATCGTGGACAGTTCTTAAACACGCTGGTCAAGACACCGCCCTGTGCGCTGGAGCAGACCGAAAAGCTAGAACAGCTCCGCGCGCTCTATCTAGGTGCGCGTATCGCCGTGATTCCGGTCGATGAACCGGGTGTCGGCGTCGATACACCCGCCGATGCCGAGGCAGTCGAGAAAATCCTAGCCGAGCGGGAGCTACCGTAAAAAAGACCGCGCCAAAAATGGCGCGGCACGGAACACAATACTGGCGGGATGTGAGAGCTGAAAGCCCGCGCGAACAGGACGGGAGCTGCAAGAACGCCTAACACGCAGGCAGCCCCGTCCCTTCATTTTCTCTCATCATTTTCCCTTTAGGTTCGTACGGCCGTCTCCCCATCCGGTTAGGTTGTAGGAGAGGGAAAGGTTGCCGTCGTTCGCGAACTGGAAGGTCGCGTCGAGGCGGAAGAAACCGTCGTTCAGGTACGTCCGCACGCGGAAGGTGTCGGGGGCTGTCCATGCGCCGGAGGAGGCGACAGACTGTTCGCCGATGAGGGCACCCAGTCCTTCGAAGGTCGCGTTCTCCAGTTTAACCTTGCCTTCGCGCCATTCTCCAAAACCAATCGGGAAGTGTTGTTCTCCAGTGGCACCAGTGGTGATCATCTCCCAGCCGTTTTCCTGTTTCTCCAAACGGACACTCGTGAAGTGGAAACGCGGCTGATTTCCCTCCAACGCGAATGTGCGCCCGAAGATCGTTTCAGTTCCTTCCTTTTTGCCGTCGATTTTTTTGAGCGAGAGTGCCGCGCAACGCGCCGCCAGTGCATTTGCCGCATCGGGGTTTGCGGGCAACGGTGCGTTTTGGAAGGCAGGCAACAGGTGCTTCCAAATCAAGTCCAGTTCCTTCTGCATCGGACCGAGTCCGGCATGAACCGACAGGACAGCATCTTGGTCGGGCATCACGACCGTCAGCTGTCCGCTCGCTCCGTCGGCGCGGAAGCAGTTGAAACGACAACGCCAGAACTGGAAGCCGTATCCCTGCGCCCAATCACTATCGTTGATCTGCTTTACGCCGATCTTACCACCGTTGTAGGTTTGGCGCGAGGTCGCCAGTCGTACCCACTCACGCGAGAGGATACGGGTCCCGTCCCACATACCTTCCTGCAAGTAGAGTTGACCGAAACGTGCCAGTTCGCGAGTCGTCATGCTCATGCCCCAACCACCACAGGCGATTCCTGTTGGGCTGCAGTTCGACCACGCCTTCGTGATACCGATCGGATCGAAGAGCCTTTCCTTCAGGAAATCCATCAGCTTCTTCCCACTCCGTTTTTCGACGATTGCGGCGAGGACATGCGTCGCGCAGGAGTCGTAGCGGAAGCGGGTTCCTGGACGATCCTCCACCGGGTTCGCCAGAAAGAGGTTGACCCAATCCCCGCCGATGTCCTTCCGTTCCGCGTCGGTATAGGGCATACCGGTGTTCATCGTCAAAAGATCGCGGACACGAAGCCGCTTGAGGTTATCCGGCGGGTTTTCCGGAAGCCGGTCGGGAAAGATGTCCACCAGACATTCATCGAGGTCGAGCTTTCCGTCGTCAATCAGGAAACCGATTGCGGTGGAGGTGAAGCTTTTGGAATGGGAATAGAGGATGTGTGTCCGGTCAGCGGAGAAAGGCTTCCACCAGCCTTCTGCAATCGTCTTTCCGTGTCGCAGTAGCACAAAACCGTGGACGGCATCCAATTCCTTTTCACAAGCGGTGATCCAAGCGTCGATTGCGGACGAGGAAATTCCCTCCGCCTCCGGCGTTGATTTTTCCAACAACGCAAAACCATTGCCAGCCAGAGCCAGCACGGCGGCGCACGATAACATACCTAATCTCTTCATACGATTCTCTCCTTTTTCAAAACAGTTCTCCGATTCGTGGTCGTTTCGCAACTTAAGGGGCGAAGCCCGACTGATGACCGTAGGTCACTTAGAGCCGAGCAGCGGCGACGTAACTCATTCCTCGTCACTGTCGCCCTTGGCAGCCTTTGCCTTCTCAACGACGGAGACGCCGTCGATCTCGATGTCGGTGATCACGATCTCGCCGTCTTTCACACGATAGACGGCGACCGCGCCCTTTCCCTTTGCGGATGTTGCCTCGCGCAATACCTTTTCGGCTTTCGGTGCGAGCCGCTCGTTTACGAAGAGTTGGTCGGGCATTTCCACGAGCGCCGCGAGAGGCGAGGCCTTACGGCGTTTCTCGAAGTCCTCCCACGATTCGTCTATTCCTCGACCTCGAGCAGACCAGTTCAGCAAATGATTGATCGATGTACGTTCCCGCTTCACCCAGATGCCGCCGTCCGATTGCGGTGCTTCGGCAACTGCTGTGACATGCCAGAGCGCATTCGTCCCTTGCTCCAGTTTCGCGTAAAGCGCACGCCTTCGCCAGCTTTCTTTCACCTCGCCTTCGATGAGGAGGTTCGTGCAACTCTCGCGCACAGTCGTGCGGAGGTAACGTCCACGAAGCGGGTCATACGGGTCGTATGCCTCACACCGGAAACGCACTTCGGTTCCGTGACGGACGACCTGCTCGTAACGCCAGATGAGCCAGCCGATACACACGCACTGTATGGCGAGCGCCGCAACCGCCAGAATCGCTTTCTTCGTGTTCGTCATCATGATTAGCTCCTCCCTTTGCGCAGACGGATGAGAACCACGTTGAGCGCCGTGAGTGCCAACCCCGCAATGATCAGTACGATTCCCTTGGTCGTGAATGAAACGTGACTCATGAAGAATTTCGCCAACACCAGCCAAAGGAGTGTTACAGCACCTACATTCGTGAGGAAAAGTTGCATTTTGCGGATGCTGAGCGCGATGATTGTACACGCCAGTACCAGCGAGGCAAGGTATGTCGTGTTTTCTCTCAGGAAAGGTGTCGAGAACGCCGTGGTCGCCGCGACGAGGATGCCGACCGATCCCCAGACCGGAAGCGAGAAAAACCAGCCCGCCAGCGCGACCAATCCCGCGCATGCCCAGAAGATACAGACAACAATCGATTCGCTGTGGTCAAGATCTATGGTAGTCATCAGGAGGATGGCCAGCCCGATCGAGTAGATGAGTCCCGTTCCGAATTGCGCCGATACCAGTGCGGCTTTCGGCGGACGACTGCGCAGGAACGCGATATAGAAGGGGAGCGAGAGCGACATCAGAATGATAGACTTCACGGCGAGCGAGATCGACTTCATTCCGCTGTAATCAAGTTTCGAAGTTCCCCAGACGACTGCAAAGATCGGCCAAAGTACGGTTGGCACCACGGCTCGCGTCGTCCAGATTACCGGAATCATCAGTAGCGCAACTAGGAGGATTAGTCCGGGTACGTTGCCGCCGACTTGGTACGTCTGAGCGACCAGACATGTCGCCGCCCCGATCGAGACACACCAAAGGATGCCCAGCGGTTCCCAGAACGCGCGCGACTTCCATCCCTTCGTGTGGGCGAAGATCGCGAGACATCCACAGATGGCAACCGGCGAAATCGCGATTGCCGCACGTGCGGCACGACCGAATTCACTCCAGTTTGCCGCGAAGAGCGCGATGATGCCCAATCCGATCATCAGCGCACCGAATCCGCCGGCGATAATCGCACCCCACGAAAGGCGTCCTGTACCGAGTTCGGCAGAAAGCGCCTTTCGCCTTTTCTTCAGTTCTGCGATTTGCCGATCGATCTCCTCGATCTCGCGCCTCGCTTCCTCATTCTTTTCGGTTTTCATGTAATCACTCCATCATTATCCCTACGGAATTAAGTACCACTGCGTTGTTAAGTGCCCTACGGGCTAAGTGCTACTTCGTAGCTAAGTGTCGCTTCGTGACTAAGTGGGCTTAAGGGACGAATCCCAACTTACGGGTGAAGCCCGACTTATGACCGTAGCTCACTTAAAGCCGTGCAGCGGCGACTAATAGCGGCTATGGGGACATCGGATGCTCCTCGTAAACAATTTGGGTGCGATCCTTTCCCGGGATCGTAACATACACGGTTCGTCCGCCCTCTCTCGCCCGAGCGATATTTGCGGCGATGAAATTCAACCTCACCAGTTCTCCGGGCATTGTCGGTGCGGCCGGATCGACCATGCGCGAAAGTATCAGCAACCGCTTTTCCGCGAAGAGCGAAGGTTCCAACCCGTGCGGCCGATACGCCAACTCCGTAAACGTGGGCAACAATCGGATTATCGGCAAATCCTTCTCTTCCGCCAACGCCTTGAATACCATTCTTTCGCCGGGCGAGAAGAAGGTAGAGGCAACCGGATAACCATTCTCTACGACATCACGTCGGCATGTTTCGACAATCTGCGGCAGCGCATCCAGCGAGACCTTCCGCGAAATACGGAGCGAGACAATACGGTCACGCTTCAACAGGTCGGTATTCCCAACTGCCCGCCACAGATCGTGGCCACCGTCCTCAAGTAACGGGAACGGTTCGACTACGCGCATCAATGACGGATCACTGTGTAGGAGAGAACGCTTGCGGGGATTGTTGAGGATGTAGGCATCGACAGTACGGTTCAAGCGTTCCGCCGCGCAGATCAAACTGTGGTAACCTTCTTCCCAAATGCCATCCCTGTGCCAAGAGATATGATGTTTCGAATACTGCTTGAACCGACCAATGAATGAGCCGATCATCTTCTCGGCGTCGGTGTTGCCCGACGGCCATGTGAAGCGGAGATGCACATGGTCCGGCATGATTGTCCAGGCGCGGAGCGTGATGAACCCCTTGAAACGTCCAGCTGACTCCAGCAGGTCACGCTTCACGATCTCTCCCGCTTCAGAAAGCACCACATGATCGTGATCCACATGACCAAACAACGGACGCCGAGGTTCGAGACGGATCGTCACGAACATCGATCCTCCGCGTGTATAGTCATAACCTCCAGATTTCCGTTCCGTCGCACTCATCAGTTTGAGATTCTGCTCCATTCCTCGTTCACACCAAAACCACCCATCTTCCGCTACGGTTGGAACCGTCACGCTTGATGATCCCGTTCTGCCGCAACAAACGAATCGCATTTTTAACCGAACCATTCGAAAGATGTGTTTTACTTTCGATATTCGGGACAGAAACTTCACTATTTGCCATTAGACACTCGAAGACAGCAACCGCATTCCTTACCGCATCTGCCCGCCCCTTACCACTGAGCCTCTGGGCAACTTCCGTTGATTTCGGGGCAACTTGTCTGTTGATCGGGGCAACTTTCGCGCCTCTCTGGGCAACTTCCGCCGATTTCGGGGCAACTTGTCTGTTGATCGGGGCAACTTTCGCGCCTCTCTGGGCAACTTCCGCCGGTTTCGGGGCAACTTGTCTGTTGATCGGGGCAACTTTCGCGCCTCTCTGGGCAACTTCCGAAGAAATCGCTCGTTTAACAGGATTTCGCCAAACCGTAAACCGAATGTCCATGCCGCTATTCTCAATATGCAATGGCGGCAAACCTGCCTTAGAAAGCATCTCCTGTATGCGTGGTATTCCGCTTCCCCATTCTTCGATGAAATTCATGTATTTGAACGCCAGTGCTAGCGACTTATCCGACGGCACATCACGCTTGAACTCAAGCGTGTCTGTCTCTCCACTCCTTATCTCGTCAATCAGCATTTTCGCCGTCCTTCTCCGATTCTCTTATGTCAACCATAAGTAAGGAAAATTCTAACATTTCCACCACCTCACGGCAACGCGAAAAAAGGAGGGAGAAAAAAGGAGGGCGCATCTGCGTAATTCACCGCCGTCTTTTGAAAATGAAAACAACAACTTCGCTGCGCGAAGTAGTGACGAATGACGAGTGACGAGAGGCGGTAGTTTTCCAAGTTATTCCTATGAATATTCCCGCGCGGGGGGCACTTATCTTTAGAATGCGGGCTAACTCGCCCGCGCCCGAATAGTCGATCCCATAAAGGCAACGAGGACGTTGCCCCTCCCCAATGCCATGCGTGAACGGCTCAATCCAACCACCTAACTACCGAACCGTTCGCGTAGCGAACCGCGGGGGTGTCGCCATTACACAAGCGGACGTGACGGAGCGCGTCCCTCCCATTCGTCACCGCGCGAAACGATTCAGCTTAACCAGCTTAACACGCTTATCCCGCTGGGCGGCGAAGCCGCCTGTCTTCAGGTTGTTCCGGTTGTTTCCAAAATCCTCTCGTGCGCATGAGATGGGTGAATTACGCAGATGCGCCCGCAATGGTCGTGCTACAAACTTCGGTATTGAATAGGCGGGGAAAAAGGTTTACACTGACAAATGAAAAACAACAACCAGAAGGGTTAAGGCGCGAGGAGGAGGCGAGTGTCTATCATGAAACAGGTGAAAGTCTGCAAGGGAGTTTCGTTCGGTGCGAAGCCGTTGGTCTTTATCGCGGGACCGTGCGTGATCGAGTCGCGCAAGGTGACGTTTGATTTGGCGGAGCGTCTGGTCAAACTGGCGCGTTCCCTGGGTGTTCCATACATCTTCAAGGCGTCGTTCGACAAGGCGAATCGTACCTCGCTAGATTCCTATCGTGGACCGGGACTGAATGACGGACTTGCGATCCTGAAGGAGATCAAGGCGCGTTTCGGTGTGCCGGTGTTGACGGACATTCATGAACCGTGGCAGGCGGAGCCAGTTGCGGAGGTTTGCGATGTTCTCCAGATTCCCGCGTTCCTCTGTCGCCAGACCGATCTGCTGGTGGCGGCAGCTAAGACCGGTCGCGTCATTAACGTGAAGAAGGCACAGTTCCTTGCTCCGGAAGACATGGTGCATGTGATGGAGAAGATTCGCGCTTCGGGTAACGACCGCATCGTCTTAACAGAGCGCGGTGCGAGTTTCGGTTACCACAATTTGGTAGCGGATATGCGCAGTCTGCTGATCATGCGCGAGTTGGGTGTTCCCGTCGTCTTCGATGCGACGCATAGCGTCCAGCGTCCCGGTGGTGCCGGTAAGATGAGCGGCGGCGACGGACGCTGGGCGCCCGCACTCGCTCGTGCGGCGGTCGCGACCGGTTGCGACGGCGTGTTCATGGAAACGCACGTCAATCCAGCCGAGGCTCTCTCCGACAAAGCGAATGCGATCGCCTTCCGCGATTTGAAGAAACTCTGGCAGACGTTGCTCGCGATCCATGCGCTTGTTCCCTAACGGAGACGTATGCTCCATATCCTATATGTCCTGGAGGCGAACATCGGCGGTACTCGGCGGCACCTGCGTGACCTGACAGAAGGTGTCGTTGCCGCCGGGAACCGCGTGACGGTTGTCCTTTCCTTCGGGCGCGACCCACTGGCGCGAGATGAGGATTTACCCTTTTATTCTCAGTTAGGAGTTCGTGTCATCGAGTTGCCGATGCGTCGTGCGATTTCACCGTTCGCCGATTCCGTCGCCTGTCTGCGGTTGCGTTCGTTGATTCGTCGCGAGAAGCCCGATCTCGTTCACGCGCACAGTTCCAAGGCGGGTGCGTTGGCGCGGCTTGCCTGTCTCGGTATGCGTATTCCGGTTGTCTATACGCCGCACGTCTTTCCGTTTTTGATGCAGGGAGCGTCTTCGTTCTACCGACGTTTCGAGCGATGGGCGGCAGGTCACACCGCTGGTGTCGTTTGCGTCACACGGCAGGAAGCGGAGGCTGCACGGCAGTTGGGTTATTCTGCGGAACGGATCGCGTACATTCCCAACGGCATCCATCTTCCATCGATGGAGGATGCGGAGGGTACGCGACTTCTCCGCGCCGCGTTCTTCGGTCGCGAGTGTCCGCAGAAAGGAACGGACTGGTTGCGCACAACCGGCATCGAGTGCGATTTCCACACCGACTATCGGCCGGATGAGGCAATCGGTCTGATGCGCCGCTATTCGCTTGTCCTCATGCCGTCGCGTTGGGAGGGTTGTCCCTACACGCTGTTGGAAGCATGGGCGGCGGGAACGCCCGTGGTGGCAACTCCCATTGGCGGTTTGGCGGAAATGATTCGCGATCATGAGAACGGTGTTCTTCTGCCGATGGACGCGGAATTATGGCGGCGCGCGATACCACGCTTGCTTGCGGATCGTAACCATCTTCACCAGCTCGCCGAAAACGCGCGCGCCTCCCTCCCTTCGTATTCCGTCGATACGATGTGCAAGCAGACGCTGGCATTGTATAGGCGGTGTGGTTAGTTCGGTTTTTTGGGTGTTTCGTATGGGACGGTTGCGTAAACGCGCAACCTGCAGAACCTTTTAGCTTTCATTCCTTCATTGCCAACATCGGCGGCTGCCTCGGCTGCCTTCATTCGTCACTTGAATCTTAGTGGCGGAGTTTGATATACTGGGGGCGTTTCAAGATGGACGGAGGTCTGCTGCATGGACGAGAAAAAAGAGACGGACAGAATCGAAGTGACGCCGACGGATGCTGGTTATCAGGAACCGAAGACGGAACGGATCATCGTGCCCGTCTCTGGCGAGGTCGGCGAACACACGGTTGTGATTCCGCCGGAAGGAGAGCAGTCCGTTTCGGAATCAGGGCAGGGTAATGACGACCTCTTCAGCCAGTACACAATCTATAGCAAAATCGGAAGCGGTGGCATGGGTATTGTGTATCTGGCGCGTGACAAGCGCCTCGGACGTTTCGTTGCGATCAAACGACTGAACCATCAGGCGCAGTCGATTGCCGTTCTGCGTAAGCGCTTCCTGCACGAGGCGCGAGCGGTCGCTTCATTGAGCCACAATCACATCGTTCACATCTACGCGCTGGGGGAGGACAACGACGGTCCGTACATCGTGATGGAGTACATCGCGGGTCCTGATGACACGATTGTTCGCAAGAAGACCGAAGCGGGCGGACTGGTCAATCCGAATCCTCCCCTCACGCTGGATCGTTACGTCTCTCGGCACGGTTCGCTCTCTGCGGACGAGTCCATCGACTTGATTCTGAAGATCACCTCGGCTGTCGCGTACGCGCATTCGTGTGGCGTGATCCATCGCGACTTGAAGCCGAGCAATATTCTACTCGACAAAAGCAGCGAACCGAAGATTGTGGATTTCGGTCTTGCGCGACTCAAGCAGGCGGGACTTGACGAGTCACAACTGACTGTGCCGGGAGAGAAGCTGCTTTCGCTAGGGTACGGTGCGCCAGAACAAGAGAGCGACGCACGGCACACGGACGAGCGCTCGGATGTGTACGGACTAGGGGCGTTACTCTATTTCATGCTGACAGGACAGAACCCGCGTTACTTCCGCGAACAGGACATTCCCGTCTCGTTGCGCGAACTGGTGGTCAAGGCGCTCGCGACCGACAAGGAACAGCGTTGGGTTTCTGCCGCCGCGTTCATGGACGCATTGCAGAAGGTACAGAGCAAGACGCGGATCGAGTTGCCGACAGTCAAGACGACTTGGCGGTGCAAGTGGTGTGACGCGGTCAATCCGTTGACCACCAAGTTCTGTGCGGAGTGTGGATGGGACGGGAGCGAGTCGTGCCCGGAGTGCGGCGCGGACACCTTTGTCGGCGTACAGTACTGCGGTACGTGCGGTGCCGATGCGCGTGCCTACGAGGTTGTGCAGCAACTGATCAAGAAGATGAAAGAGGCGATGTCGCTGCAACGCTACGACCGCGTGGTTTCCTACGCGGGGCGTGTTAACGGATTCGAGCCGGCAGGCCCTTCGGGCAGAAAGTACCTGCAGGAAATCGCCGCCATGCGGGAAGAGGCGGGACGTCTGATTCGTCGTCGGGAACAGCTCAAGGAGCAGATTCCCATCGAGATGAATGTCGAGAACTATGAACGTGCGGCGCGTTTCATTCAGCAGTATCGTCTGTTGGCGGAGGACCGGAACGAGTTTGAGGCGGAACTGCGGCAGATTCCGGCACTGACCGCACAGCGCGACATTCTGCGCGCACAACAGTGCATTCGCAACGGCGAATGGCATTCGACGATGCGGCTTTACAACGATCTGGAACGCGTCGTGGCATCGGACGATCCGGAACTGACGAAGATTCGGCGCGCGATCCACCGACACGAAATCGTGCGGAATACCTTTTGGACGCTCGTCTGCTGCTTTGCGATGTTGCTGGTCTATCTGATCAGTCTGCCGATTGTTGCGCACTTCCAGCAGCCTCCGTTCCCGACTGCGTTGCGGCTTGCCTACGAGCCGGCGCATGCGTTCTATGACTGGACGGGGAGGCTCATCCCGCACTTCACGGAGTATTGCGTGGCGCCGCTCTTGTCGGAGAAGAGAAAACTGAACGACTTCTTCATGCGCAACGAGAAAGCTGCCGATACGCCCAATGTTGCCGCCATGACTAATGCGCCAAATGTGAAGACCGCTTCCGAGACGGAACTGGTGCTACGCAAGAAGAAGGGCGACTACGAGCGGCAATTAGAGGGCATCGCCGCGCAAATGCACGACTTCGACCAGACGTGGCCGACATCCTACGTGAACGAGCTGGAGCAACTCCAGCAGGCGAGGCAAGAGTCGGGTGACTTTGAGGGATATATGCAAGTTCAGTCGGAGATCACGCGCTTTGAAGAGACGCGTCAGTTGCCGACTGGTACGGAGACGAACGTAGCTTCTTCCGAGTTGAAGTTGCTGTGGAAGAAATACCGCCAGTTGCAGATCGAACAGAAACTTGTACACTGCCGTAAGCTGGTAACGCTCGGCAAGAAGTACGTGAACGAACTTACGGAACTGCAAAGCGGACTGACGAAAAAGAAGAACCTCGACGAGGCGAAGTCCGTCAACGACGAGATTCTGCGTGTCAAGAACACGCCGGAACAGCTGGAGGCGGAGAAGACGCTTGCCGATGCGCAACACGCGGCAGACTCGGAGTCCGGACCGCCTCAAGTCGTGCTTCTTTCCACCACAACGGGCGAGACCCGCCTGCGCGACGTGGAGCAGATGCGCACGGAGTACGAGAAGTCGCTGACTGCGGCAATGAAGGAATTTGCGGGACAGATGGACGCTTGGCCGGATGCCTATCTCGGCAAGTTGCATGAACTGATGGATCAGTACCAGCGTGCTGGAAACTACAGTGGCTGGGAGAGTGTACGATACGAGATCGGGCGATTCGAGGCTGACCGCGAACTGACCACGGGAAATCTCGCGGACATGGCGGCACCCGAACTCCCCGTCTTGCAGCAGCGGTACGTGGCAGAGCAGATATCGATTCGCAGGAAGCGGGCGGAACGGGTGATCGGTATCACGGAAGGTTACCTGCAGAAACTGCGCGACTTCCAAAAGAAGTTGACGGTTGCGGGACACATGGAGGCGGCAGCTCTTGTTAATGCGGAGATTCGTCGTGTACGGACGCAGATGGTCTATTTGGAGGCACAAAACGAGTTGCATCCACCTGGTCCGCCCGAACCGCCTGATCTCCATACCACGAACACGGTACAGGATGCCAAGGGACGGGTAGTGCCATCAGTGAAGAATGAAAAGTGAAATGTCTGAATCGTCGCTGTGCGGTTTGAAATTGGTGGGTAAGCCTAGGAGCAGGGAAGCGTAAGGAAAATACCATGAGAAAAAAGTCCGATTGTTGTGATGAAAAAACGAAGGTATTGTCGATTTCTCCGATCGGGGAGGGATACTGGACGCTACGGCTTCGTGCGCCGCAGATCGCCGGACAGGCGCGTCCGGGACAATTTGTGCACATCCGTGTGCCAGGACTAGAGGCAAGCGCTCTTCGCCGTCCGTTCAGCATTTACGGTGCGGAAGGAGATGAACTGCGTATTTTGTTCAAGGTCGTCGGACGCGGTTCCGAGGCATTGAGCCGTGTTCAAGCAGGGGTGGCGGTGCCAGTTCTTGGACCGCTTGGAAACGGTTTTCCCAAGCCAGCCAAAGGAACTGTCCCTGTTTGTGTGGCGGGCGGATACGGCGTGGCCCCGCTTAGTTTCCTCGCCAAGCGTACGGGGGCAGGAGGAATTACGTTGATAGGCGGACGAACTGCTGCGGATATTTTGGCTGCTGCGGATTTCGAGCCGCTCGGATGGACGGTGAAGGTTGCCACGCAGGACGGTTCACTCGGAACAAAGGGACTTGTGACGGTGCTGCTGGAGGAGACGCTGGGGCAACTCCGCGAGGAAGGGAAGAAGGCGGAGATTTTCGCCTGTGGTCCCACGGGAATGTTGCGGGCAGTCGGCGCGATGGCCGAAACGGAAGGTAGCCGCGCTTGGCTGTCGCTCGACGAACGAATGGTCTGTGGTGTCGGTGCTTGTCTTGGCTGTGTGCAGAAAATCCGCCGCGAAGACGGAAGCGAGTACCTTGCGCGTGTCTGTAAAGATGGTCCCGTCTTTGAAAGCCGTACCATTGTTTGGTAGCAGTGGCAGACGGCTAACGCAGCCAGCTGAGAAGCGAGCCGCCGAAGGCGGCAATGAAGAATGAAGAAATAAGAATGAAGAGGTAATTGCAAAACCTACTTGTTTGTCTCACGCAAAGTACGCTAAGTAAAGTAACTCGAAAAGCGAAACTTCGCGAACTTCGTGAACTTGGCGTGAGAAATATGCGGGGGTTTTGCAACTGGCTCTGAAGAATGAGAAGAAGGCAGTAGGCAATAGAGAGTAGGCAGTAGGGGAGGCGGGCGCTTCGCGCCAGCTGAGAAGCAGGGACGCGAGGCGCTTCGCGCCAGTGACGAATGACGAGTGACGAGTAGAGAGGCAAAGCCGCCAGTTGGTTGAGAGGGGAAACGTGGACGATGGGGACAGGTGTTTAGCCGCCAGTCTCGCCCGTCCTGCTAGTCCCGCCAGTCCCAACGCGGAACGTCGCGTGTCGTTTGTCGCGTGTCATCAGTAGCTGTCGAAAGTATCCTCATGGAAAGTCCTCGCGCAATCGTGGGTGACGGGCTAACAACCAAAAGTTATCCATAGGAATTTCCTATTGAGAATAGTAATTATTTCCAATTATGCGATAATGTGGGAAAGTGCTATGATAAGTCTCGTTCAAACGCAAGGAAGGAGAAACTGACATGAGCGAGAAGAAATACCACATTGAGACATTGGCGATTCACGCTGGACAGGATCCGCACGGAGATCCCGCAACATCCGCACGGGCCGTGCCGGTCTATCGTACCACGGCATACAATTTCCGCAACTCCCAGCATGGTGCCGATCTGTTCGGTCTGCGTGAGCTGGGCAATATCTACGCACGCCTGATGAACCCGACGAACGATGTGCTGGCGAAACGGATTGCAGCACTGGAGGGTGGCGCGGCGGCACAGACTCTTTCCTCCGGGACGGCGGCGATCTTCTTTTCCATCACCAACATTGCTCGTGCGGGGGATGAGATTGTGGCGGCGAGCAACCTCTACGGAGGTACCTTCTCGCAGTTTGACGCGATTCTTCCGAATGCGGGAATCCACGTGAACTTCACGCCTGTGAATGACTTTGCGGCGGTTGAGGCGGCAATCAACGAGAAGACACGCCTGTTGTTCATCGAGGCGGTTGGCAATCCCGCGCTCGACATCGCGGACATCGAGGGATACGCAGCCATCGCGAAGAAGTATCATCTGCCGCTGGTGGTCGATGCGACGTTCACGCCGCCTCCACTTCTCCGGGCGATCGACCACGGTGCCGATCTGGTGATCCACTCGCTCTCGAAGTGGATCGGTGGGCATGGTGCAGGCATTGGAGGCGTGGTGGTCGATGCGGGACGTTTCGACTGGACGGATCCCAAGTTTGCGCTCTACAACGAGCCGGACGCCGGGTATCACGGGTTACGTTTCGCGCACGATTTACCGGAACCGCTGAAGCCGATCGCGTTCTCGATTCGTCTTCTGACGGTCGGTATCCGTAACCAGGGACCGATGCTGGCACCGGACGCGGCGTGGATCTTCCTGCAGGGCGTAGAATCGCTTCCGCTTCGTATCGCAAGGCATAGCGAGAATGCGCTGGCTGTCGCACAGTGGTTGCAGAAGCATCCGAAGGTAGCTTGGGTGAAATACCCCTCACTCACCTATCCAGAGCTGGCAGCGAAGTACCTGCCGAACGGGGCAGGTGGTGTGGTCGTGTTCGGTGTCAAGGGCGGGGCGGAACAGGCGAGAAAGTTGGCGGATGCGGCAAACGGGGAGATCTTCTCGATTCTTGCGAACGTAGGCGATGCGAAAAGCTTGATCATTCATCCCGCCTCGACTACGCATTCACAGTTGTCGGAGGAGGATTTGGCGAAGGGCGGCATCGCGCCGGAACTGATTCGCCTCTCGATTGGGCTGGAACACATCGATGATATCATCGGTGCGTTGGAAGACGCGCTCAACGCGATCTAGCGGAGAGGCGGCGAAACCGCAGGTGGGTACAAACGAACGGTTATCAAGCAAAGGCAAAACGAAGAAAGGAGAAAAACATGAGTCAAGTATCAGACGAGGTTTGGGCGGTGAACACCGCCAGTCGAAAAGATTTTAGCGAGAAAGGCAAGCAGGCGATGCCGTTCTGGTGTTGTCGTATGAATGTAACCTGTATGCGTACAAGTCTTGATGTACGGGCGCATCTCTGATGTCAAGACAGTGGCATCGGTCGCAATACCGGAAGCGACCGTGTCCCAAACGGATCCCTGATCAAGGCCGGATGACTTCCGGCTCACACCCCAAATCGGTGGAGTCCGTTTTTACGAACGATTCACAATTCTCAGCCAAACCACAGAAACGCAACACCGGGACGCCTCGGAGTGAGTCGTCCCAACCACAAAAGGAGTTTGATCCATGAAGAACAACAACAGTCACATCCACGCCGTGCTTACTGTCGCGGCATTCGGAATCGTGTTGGGAACCGCTTGGGCGGGTGTCCCGCTGAACAACCTGCAGGGTACGGGCGGTATCGCCTTCAACCCACTCGCATACACGGCTGGTCTGCCGTGGGAAGGCGGCGAGTCGAACGACGTGAACAAAGTCGTCTCGAAGCCGCAGGCGGGTCTTTGGTACGTCAATCTGAACGACGCGGGAATCAACTGGTGGGCGGCCTCCGCCGCGCTGACCTTCGCCGATCGGCTGGAGGTCTCCGCCGGGTACGGGTTCGTGAACGCGCACAAGTACGGCGACAAGAACATCAACACCTACAACCTCGGTGCGAAACTGCGGTTCCTGGACGAGAACGCGTTCGACACTGCGTGGTTGCCTGCGTTCGCGGTCGGCGGCGTGTACAAGTACACAGATTCGGAGACGGTTGACGCGCTCGGACTCGATGATGACGGATTCGATGCCTATCTGGTGGCGACGAAGTTGATCACGCAGTTACCGGTACCAGTCCTGCTCTCTGCCGGCGTCCTGCTTTCCGACGAGGTGGTGAACGGCGTTGTCGGACACAACGAGTACGATGCAGTCGCGTTCGGTAACATTGATGTGTTGCCGGCGAAGAATGTCGCCATCGGTCTGGAATACAAGCAGGGCGTGGATGCGGGTGACGGCATTCGTAACCACGACTACTACGATGGACACGTAGCTTGGTTCGTGACGGAGCGGCTTTCGCTCGTGGCGGCTTTCGCCGAGACGGGCGATAAAGACAAGTTCTATCGGCGCGGTTCAGCCAAGAATCTCGGAGTCGGCTCGGGAGCCGTCTTCTCGATCCAGTACCAGTTCTAGGAATTCAAGAGAGAAAGGAATCAAGCAATGAGCAGCAACATCAACACGAACATCCTCAGCAAAGTCGGCGGAACGCCGCTTGTGGAAATCAGTCGGAAACTCAATCAGGGTACGGCCCGGGTACTCGTCAAGGTCGAGTTTTTCAATCCGGGCGGTAGCGTGAAGGACAGGATTGCGCTCGCGATGGTCGAGGCCGCTGAAAAAGACGGCATTCTCCAACCCGGTGCGACCATCATCGAGCCGACGAGCGGCAACACGGGTGTCGGACTCGCGCTTGTCTCAGCGGTGAAGGGGTACCATTTGATCCTCACCATGCCCGAAACGATGAGTATCGAACGCCGCAAGCTTGCGGCGGCATACGGGGCAGAGATTGTACTGACGCCTGGAGCGGCGGGCATGAAGGGAGCGATCGCAAAGGCGAACGAACTTCGCGACGCGACACCCGGCGCGGTCATTCTGCAGCAGTTCGAGAATCCCGCCAATCCCGATTTCCACTACCGCACGACTGGACCGGAGGTTTGGAAGGATACGGACGGGGAAGTCGCGGCGTTCGTTGCGGGAGTCGGTACAGGCGGAACGATTACGGGAACGGGTAAGTATCTCAAGGAACAGAATCCGGATGTCAAGCTCTTCGCAGTTGAACCCGATACGTCGCCCGTGCTCTCCGGCGGTCAGCCCGGTCCGCACAAGATACAGGGAATCGGTGCGGGCTTCGTCCCGAAAGTGCTCGACACGACGCTCCTGAGCGAGGTGGTTAAGGTATCCGCAGAGAACGCGGGGGCAACCGCCCGTGCGGCGGCAGCACAAGAAGGACTGTTGATCGGCATCTCGTCCGGGGCGGCACTCTGGGCGGCACTGGAACTTTCCAAGCGCGAAGAGTTTGCGGGTAAGACCGTCGTTGCCCTTCTTCCCGATACCGGCGAACGTTACCTCTCTACTTGGCTCTTTGAATAGCTGTCAGTTGAGGTAAGCCACGGAATGTACGGAACTTACGGAATGGTTTCTCGGAGAACTCATAATTTTCCTTGCATTCCGTGGTTGAAGAACGGGATGGGTGAAAGGTTTTGAAATTGCTTTAGTTTTTAAGTGGCGCAGGTATTTGCGTCGTCGTTTATGCCCGCGCCCCCGTAAAGAGGGCGCGGGCAGGTTGTTTTTGACACCCACAAGCTGTGAATAGGGACACGAATAGGTAGCGGTCGAACTTACCCTTCTTGTTCAGAATTCAGAATCAGAAGATTACAAGGGAAATTCGCACACGCGGTGTAATTCACCCATCTCATGCGCACGAGAGGATTTTAGAAACAACCAGAACAACTTGAAGACAACATTTGAAAGAGGTGCACGGACCAACCGGTCCGTGCATCGTCTCTCCTTTGCCTGTAACTTGCCGCTATGAAGAGTCGCCGTGTGCTACGCGGGCGAGTTAGCCCGCGCTCTAAAGACAAGTTGTTTTTTAAGTTGTTTCCGTTGTTTTCATTTTCAAAAGACGACGGTGAAATATGCAGATGCGCCCAGATTACAAATAATCCTAACTTTCGGCTTGCCAAGTGACCGAGAAAAGCGGAAAATAGGGAAAAAGAACGCTGGATTAGGAGTGCCATGAACCGGATTTTGAACAATCGAGCTTTTACGTTGGTTGAGTTGATGATCGTCATCGCGATTATCGGTGGCCTGATGGTTGCCTTGATTACGCCGATTAGCAATGCGGCGGAGGCTGCGCGTGGCGCACGTTGTAAGAACAATCTGCGCAATCTCGCTCAGGCGGCGTTGAACTACGCGAGCGCTGGGAAGTACCATCATTTGCCTTGCGCAGGGTCTTACGACTATGCAGTGCCAGACCTCAAGCGTAAGGTGATGTATCGGGAACAGGGGGCGTGGGTCGGTTGGACGGGACGTCCGAAAGGCGATCAAATCTCTCCTGGATCTGGTGCCAAGACCGCGAATTGTTTTGCGGAGAGTCAGAAAATGTCCGTGCACGATCCGGCGTTCCAGTCGATCTCCAATGGTGTGTTGTACAGTCTGGTAGGTGGCGACATCAAGGTGTACGGATGCGATGCGCACAAAAAGGTTTGCAAGGAATTTGGAAAAACAGCACTGCGGTCGTACGTGATGAATCCCTATTTCGGCTGGGCAAGGTCTGGAAACAATAAGCCCAATTCGGAGAGGCGAGTCTCTCTTACTGCCTTGTCCCGGCATGGTGACGCCAGTAAGTTGTTGCTTTTCGCGGAGATGCCTTGCTACAAGCCAGGCAGTCGTGAAACCGATGTCAAGACATCCGAGAGTGCGTCAGACGGCGTGTTGCAGACGAAGATTGTCGATAGTCTGTATTCGACATCCAGCGGTTCGGAAGAGTACATCGGATTTAACCACACTTCCGGACGACGGAATTCGGGTCATGTCGCGTTCGCGGATGGTCATGTGGATGCGGTTGTCGAACCGACAACTGCGACCGAAAAGGATTTGCAGGATATCACGCGGGCTTTCTGTAACGGATTGGAGATTGAGCAACGGCTCCAGAAGCGGATGCGGTGATAATGTTGATGGAAAGGAGTGAACCATGAAGAGAAAGTGTTTTTCCCTACTCCTCATCGCCTTGGCGGGTGTTGTATCCGCCCAGGTACACATAGATGATGATAATACCACCGTTTCCCTTCCTGTTGAACGCCGGATGCTGTTCAACCGTTGGACAGACGGCGAGGATTACGGTGAATACTACGGCGGATGGACGCATGAGGGCGGTGCGCCGAATAATAGTGGTTCTGCCCCAGTATTCCAGATACCGTTTCGGAGATCTTGGCTTTTACCCGGAACCAACCATTTCCACACTTCCGGATGGCGAGTGTATTCAGGAAGTGTTGGATCGTCCTCCTATTTGAGCCAATCAACAAAAAATTATATTGCTCCACAAGAGTACAACAATGCTTCAATCGGATTGACGACAAACTGGCAGGCGAGTTTGCACAATACACTGGGGGCACGAATTGAATCACCTGTTTATGCTGAAGGTATCGGTACGATTTACTTTGATGCGGTGAACAATTCGACGGCATCCGGTACACTCTCGATTCAAATTGCCACAAATATGGTCCATAGGACTATTCTCGACACCTACGGACCGTTGTTGGCGCAGGAGTCCTCTACATGGGCTTACAATTGGTTCGAGATTGACACGATGACATTAAGCCGTGCGTTAGATGCGACTCAGACGGAATGGGATCGTTATCAGAAATCGTTGGATCTTTTCCAGCCTGTCTGCTTCAAGATTGTTCGCACGACGGTCGATACGAGCGTCACAGAAAATTATACGGATGTCGCATTTCTTGCGGTCGATAACATCTGCGTCTCTTATCCCCGACATAGTGTGCGGGTACAGAGCGGCGAAATCTCCAAAGTGCCGGGATTGCTTTCGCAGGCGAATGTCAATTGCCGTGTTTCGAATGCTGATTTTGATACTTCATCCTCGGCGTTGCTCTATTCCTCGCACGAGATGCGCACGGTCCGAATTTTTTACAAGTCGTCCATCGTATCTGCATACTCTTCTCAGCTGTTGACTTATAGCCCTGGCACGGGAGATGGTTCAGGAAACAACGAAAACTACGAGGGCGTGATCGAGTTTCCGGCGGAAACCACTGCGGTGGATTACTACTACGAATGTTCGGTGACGGGCGGTCGGTATTTCCCCACCGATTATACGCAGACAGGAGTCACTTATTGGACAGATGGCGGGGAACCAGTGATCACCATGCAGTCAGTTGTGAGTAGCAAAGATGTTTCGAAGTGGTCGATACCGAAAAGTACCTCGGAACTGGATACGAACCGCCTGATGCTCTTCAATAAATGGACGGATGGGACTGATTATGGGGATTATTTCGGTGGGCAGTGGAAACACGAAGGTGGTGCTCCGAGCGATGTCGCTCCAATCGCGTCGTTGCCGACATTTTTTAGGCGGTTTCTTTTGAATGGTTCGAATCATTTCCACAATGTGGGGTGGCAAGTGATTGATGCAAAGACTGGTTCTAGCGCATGGATGAGAAACCCAAATGCAAATTATATAGGACCGCAGCAATATGTGCCTGGACTTACCAATTATCAGGCGAATTTAAACAATACACTGAATGCACGTGTCGAGTCACCATGTTATTCTGACGGTATTGGTACGATATATTTTGACGCTGTTAATGTTTTAACACAAGGTGGAGAGATTCAACTGCAAATCGCTACAAATATGTTCGACTGGGTAACGCGGAATGCTTACACGAATTACATTTCTGATCTGGATGAGCTTGTTGTTTCGAACGAAACGGGGGACATTGCGCACATTTTCTCGAACAACTGGACTACTGTCTGTTCCACGAATCTAAACATGGCACAAAACTCGGTGCATAACTCGGAGGGATTTGTGCGTTTCCAGCATACGCTCAATTACCACGAGCCGATACGTTTTCGCATTTGTCGGAGTTCAGTGATTACCTCGAATGACGTAGCAAGCGGGTTTTCCGCCTATCCAGATGCATACTTTTTGGCAATTGATAACATTCAAGTGTCGTCACCTCCCTCTGATGTGAAGATTGAGCAGGAACCTCTGTCGTTTGATCCCGGTTATCCGACACCTGGGCAGAGGTTGACCATTCGTTGCCGCGTGAGCAATGTCGATACGAATGTGCCAACCGCGTGGGAGGATCGTAATGTGCAGGTGGTCTATCGTTGGCGCTATTTAGACCAGTCGATTGGTGCGTGGACAACCAGTACGATGGAATATGTGCCAGGAGCAGAAGGCGATGACGGTGCTGGGAATGGCGAGTTGTACACTGGTGCGATTCCTGAGCAGGAGCGTGTTGGTGATTTGGAGTACTACTTTGTCTGTAATTTTGACGGCTTTCGGTTCATCCCAGTCGATTACACGGGGCTTGGTCACACCTACTGGCCGAATTCGAGCGAGCATTCCGAATCGCTGTCCCCTCGGCTTTTGCGGAACACGGAACTGGGTGGAGAACGCGAGTTCTTCGTGCGATTGCGCCGTTATGCCTCAGATATCGGGGATATGCAGATCGGTACTACCATTCAGGATGAACCGTTCCACATGGAGTTGATCGGAGACAATGTTTGGCGTGCGTATCTCCCGTTGCGTTCGTTGGATGACGGCACGTTCGAGTGCTGGATGTTTACGACCAACACGTATGTCGCTGTGACGAATGCAGATGGTTTCTTTGATCATCAGTTAGACACGACCTATCGGTGCTGGGCGGAGTTGGCACAGTCCACCAGCGTGACTGCCTATGCTCCGACCGGTGGTTCCTGTCAGGAGACGGATCATGAACATCGGATGAAATTTCGCGTGACGGGAGGCGCGTATGCGGCGGTTACGTTGGACCTGAACTTGATGGAATACAAGGTCTGTCGTGCTGAGTACCAGAACTTCAACGACTGGCAGTCGTACACGAATTTCTTTGCTACGACCTACGCCCAGCCGGATGCGACCGCGTTCAAGGAAAACTTTGATAGCTGGAACAAGAGTGAAGACGATCTGCATAATGCCTATTTCAAATTCCCGGCTGTGATGCCGAATACCTATCGGTTGGAATTCGAAACGGAAGATCTCATTAAAGCATATAACGCGACCTATGTGTCGGAAATCGTGCGGGCAGACGAGGCCAACAACCCTTATTGGACAGCCACAACGCAGTCGCGCGATAGTTTCGGGAACGTCGCGTTACGGTTGATCGGTGGCGATATGCTGACCTCTTCGATGAATACCAATGGAATCACCAGTTTCGGTTATCTCACAACCGCCAAGGATTCACTCATGGATGGATTGAAATCCATCTCCTTCAAGGCGCGTGTGAATACACCGCTTACACCGGAACAGATGGTGCAGTATATCGGATCGTCTATGCCGACTACGGGCGGTACGATTCCTAAAAACTATAGTTTTTCCTCCAAGGCTACGATTACAGGGGAATCTGAAGAGGAGTTTTCCGTCTCATTGTTGGGGTATATCACGAGTGACAATTCGTTTTATGAATTTCGCGTGACGCAGACGCGACCTGTATCAGCTACAGCAGCTCTTACAACAAAACAATGTCGAATTGCTCTGTACCGCTGGAATAACGGGACGCCGACCATCCTTACGCAGAGTTCTGGTGTGTTGAGCGGAACATTGAAGTCTCTTGCATCTTCTCGAACATTGGTGTTGAGCCTATTTACTGCTGGCGAGAGTGTGTATATTCGCGGTGGGTTTGGCACGGATGCGCTTTATTTCACGGATTCAACCAGTCAGAAATTGACCAATGGTAATGTTGGTGTGTTGATCGCAAATTGCGAGGGGAACTTCGGCCAGTTAGATATTGGTCTTATCAGATCTTGGGATGATCCAAAGACAAGTCCGGCAGTTGAAAACACGAGGCGGTTGATTGCCGATTCTGCTAGTGCGAACTATAACTGGCGCTGGCCGTCCTCCCGTTACAACATTGCGAATCAAACAATCACTTCGTTGACACCTTCGCAGCGTCTCTACCTTTATGTGCAGCCTGTCAACAATTACGAGTACAGGACAGATCCAACTGACCACGGATGGGAGTTGGCGCAAACGTTTACGGTGGGTAGTTATTCGTATAAAGACTTCTCTTATTCGCCCCAAACGGCGACATCTTATCATGTGAAACTCCAGAATGGTGGCTCTGCGGATATCGCGATCGATGCGATTGTTTCGCGTAGCTGGCATGGCAAGACGCAGACAGGTGGCAATGACGAGTGGTCGATGTACGAAGGATGGGTGACGAACGATACTGTCACTGCACGTGGGAGAGTCGTGGAATTGGACACTTCCCGGTCGAAGAGTTCCTCGGAACAGTATATCCAGTCCCCCGCATTGGAGAACGGACACGGGCAACTCTCCTTCGACTACAAGATTGTTTCCGGTTCGTCGCACCTGACTGTGCAGGAGAAGTCTCTGTATGGCTCGACTTGGCACGACGTCTCCACATGGACGGAAACTAGTGCGACTGGGTGGAAGCATATCACCGCCTATCTCGGTAATACGAATGGCGGCTACTTCCGCGTGTTGAACGAGCGAGTCGGAAATACTGAAGGGATTGTCCGATTCGACAACATGACGGCATGGGATTATCCGCAGCCTTCGAACACTTCGTGGAAGACATACAACGGATTGGCGACGGACACCGATCGCGACCGCATTGCTCTAGATGAGAGCAAGATGCTCTTCCTTAACAATTCCACAACTCGGGATGTTAATGCAGACATCTCCCCGATGGATGTCTTTGACCCATACCTGAAGACACCGTTGCTGCTTAATGGTGTGGGAGAAATCCGTTTGGAGGCTCGCAAGTACAATGCGACCGATGCGGATACCTCGATTGATGTCTGGGGCATGACGGACGAGGATTGGAATACCGATACGACGAATTGGGTCTATCTCGAATCTCTGACGATTACGAATGTGAATTCTCAGTACTACACGGTTTACTCCAAGACATCTTCTGAATTGGAGGACTTTGATGGCGAGAAGTACAAAGCGATCCGCTTCCAGATGAGTAAAGACGGCGACAAGCCTCGTGTCTGTTTGGAGAATGTGGCAGTTTGCGAGCCGATCTATCCGGGATTTGACATCAATGACGTGAAGTTGTTGCGTCACAACAACAGGGGCGAGTATGAGGTGTGTGAACAGCCGCTCGTCTCCGATCTGATCGGTATTGAGGCGCGTCTGACCAACCTTCGGATGTCTCCTTCGAATATCAATGTGTTCGTCAGTTACCATGTGGGAACGAACACGTGGGGTATCGCGAACCTCTGGGGCGAACCGAATCGGAGCAACTGGCGTTCTTTGCAACCGACCACTTTGCGGATGTATCCAGATCCGGATGATCCGCAGTTGTTCCGTACGTCGATTGAGAACGATATTCCGTTCCAAGAGGAGAACGCGATTGTCCAGTTCTGTGTTTGGGCGCTCTACTCCGACGCACAGAACGTCAATTCCTACTTCCAGGTGCAGAAGAAGGATTCCTTCACCAATCCGTCTTGGTACTATCCGATTGACCTGAACGAGCGGTACGAGGGTTGGTCGCCGTACTTCATCGTGTACCGCATCCCGTTGGGTACGGTGTTCGTGAACGAGATCAACTCCTACGAAAATCGGAACTCCTATGTCAATGCCCAGGCGAATATGAACCCGTATGTCGAGCTGGCGATTCCGGCAGATATGGATTTGCGGAATTGGACGATCAACATCGAGAGTGAGCGTTCCGTGACGAAAGCTTTGGATATCACGATGGAAGGAAAGGAGGAAGTTACCAATGGCTACGCCTTCTTCCTGATCGCCAGCCGGGGACGGGAGTACTCGCCCGCGCTGACGAACGTGGATATGTATATCACGGACTTTTTGAATTACCTGAATGGTGACTATGGCGGTGTCCGCGTGAAACGTCCGTTGGGGATGTATGAGGATACTGTGGCGTATGCGTACGAGGATTTAGATGGCGTTGATTTTGCCGCGCTCGATCCAGAAGGCAAGCTTGTGTATGTTGGCGCCGATATACCCAATGCCTCACTCAGCGTGACCAATTGCGTGGATTCCACCACCCGTGACTGGTGTACGTTGGTGCTGGAAGGGGACGAATCCGACTACATTGAGAAGAAACGCGCCTTCCCTGTCGGTACACAGGTCTGGACGCCCGGCGCACCGAACCTCATGCAGATTCTGCCGCAGGTTCCCGAAATCTACGCAGGGCTCTCCAATGTGGTTGTCACAGCCGTTATCTCGCCGTCCGACTACGGGCTCCAAAACGGTACAACGAGGAAACTCTCCTTCAAGTTGCCGAAGGGGACCGGTGCGACCAACATCGTGTACGATACGCGCAACTGGTATCGTATCACTTCATTGACTGCCGCACATCCGGATTCCCAAACAAGCGAGAGCCTCTTGAACAGTGCGTACTTCACGCAGAATTCTACGACCAATTTCACGCTGGTCATCACCAATGTGCAGGAAGCGACCGACATCACGGCTCGGATTTCACGCGACCCGACACTGAACTCCTACGGGTTGCCGCCAACCGCGCTCAATTGGTTGATGAGTTTCCCGGACAATCAGATTCGGTATGACAGCTGGTGCGTGCCGGAGAACCGTACGCTCTCCTTCATGGAGTTGTATTGGTTGAATTGCGATCCGACCAACCGCTATGTGTTTGACGGCGGTTTCACCGGAAAGGTCGAACGTGCGATGGGTGGTACAAATATCTTCCTGACTGCATGGATGTCGCTCGCCTGTAACGATGGTGAGCCGAAGAATGTTACGGCGCTTCGCGGAAATATCGATTTGGATCGCCCGACCTTCAAGATCAAAGGGAAGCATAAGCTGACCGATCCCGAGTGGATTACGGCGCGTCAGTACACGTTCGATGAAAATTCGTGGGACTCGAATCATGCCTGCCGCATCTTGATCGACAACTACCCGTTCGCCGACGGTATTCCGCATCTCCGCGAATGGAAGGACTCGGCGTTCTTCAAGTGGCAACTGGAATACGATGAGCAGCGCGCGATGTCGATTCGTCTGCTGACAAATTGTCCCGCCCCCGCCGTCTGGTGAGGGCGCGGACATTGAGGTTGCGTCATGACAAACGAGAGACCCGTTGCCGATATCCTCGCCGAGGTGCAGGCGAAAGTGGAGGATGCTTGCCGTCGTACGGGGCGTAATCCCGATGAGGTCGAGATTCTTGGTGTGACGAAAACGCATGGTCCCGATGTCATTCGCGAGGCATGGGATGCAGGTTTGACGAAATTCGGCGAGAATAAGGTGCAGGAGGCTGCCGCGAAGATTCCCGAATGCGTTCCCGGCGCCGAATGGCATCTGATTGGTCATCTGCAGAAAAATAAGGTGCGCCCTGCGCTGGAGCTTTTCTCAACCATTCACTCCGTCGATAGTGTCGAGTTGCTTCAGCGTATCGAACGTATCGCGGACGAGTGTGGGGCACGCCCCGAAGTTCTGCTGGAGGTAAACGTGTCAGGGGAATCCAGCAAGTCCGGCGTTCGTCCTGATGCCGCCCCTGCCGTGCTGGAGGTGGCACTCTCCTGTCGGGCCTTGACTCTGACCGGTTTGATGACGATAGCCCCGTTTGCGCCTGATCCGGAATTCGCCCGCCCCGTTTTCGCTCGTCTTCGCGAATTGCGCGACCATTGGCAGGAGACATTCGGAATCGGTCTGCCTCGACTCTCAATGGGCATGAGCCACGACTACCTTCAGGCTGTGGAGGAAGGCGCTACCTGGCTTCGCCTCGGCACCGTTCTCTTTGGCGCTCGCCCGCGTTGGCAACCCCAGCGTATCCAAGAAAACTGGGAGCCGTAGGAATAGGCGTTAGGCAGTAAGCGGCTGAGCCGCCAGCGGGGAAGCTGAGAGGCTGAGAAGAATTAAGAGGACGCATCAGCGTTACCCATTCCGTACGCACGAGAGGATTTTGGAAACAACCAGAACAACTTGAAGACAACAACTGAAAGAGGTGCGCGGACCAACCGGTCCGTGCATCATCTCTCCTTTGCCTTTACCGCGACAATCATTTGGTATTATTGTCCCGTAACCTTTATGGGACGGACTATTCGGGCGCGGGCGTGGTGCTCACGCTTCGGTGGTTGGGTGGTTCGGTAGTTGGGAAAGTGGCAAGTGCCGCTTTAGGTTAAGTATCCCTGCGGGACTAAGTGCCACTGCGTGGCTAAGTGCCCTTCGGCTAAGTGCCGCGCCCACCGCACGGGACTAGCGAGACCGACGGGACTAACAGGAGTGGCGAAATTCCTCGTCACTTTTCACTCGTCACTATGCGAAGTACCTCGGCTTCTCAGCTGGCGGCTTCGCCGCCTGTCACTCGTCATTCGTCACTCGTCACTACTTCGCGTAGCGAAGTTATTGTTTCTGTTGTTTCACTTTCAAAAGACGACGGTGAAATACGCAGATGCACCCCACATGAAACTTTTTTGTATCTCTTGATTGACTTATGAAAAATAATGTTGTATAATCTATTCATTGTTTCATGTGACTGTAGGTTTCGCGCAAAGGGGGTTGATTGTGAGCGAGAAGAGTCAGATTTCGTCCGTCTTCAAGAAGGTGTCGTTCATCGTGCTGATGATTGCCGTGATCGGAGGCGGTATCATGTTCTGTAATCCGATTATCAAGCAGCTGCATGGTTTGCAAAATCAACGAGATGAGCAGGATCAGGAGATTCGGGACTTGGAAAACGAAATCCAATCGCTCAAGACCAAACAACAGCGTTTTAAGAATGACCCCAGTTTTGTGGAGTTTTTAGCGCGCGAGGCGCGTCAGGCGCAGCCCGGTGAATTGGTCTTTGTCTTTAATTCCGAACAACGCTAACCTGTTTTTAGTTCCCTTTCTTTTGAAATCCTCTCTTTGTGGAAAGAGAGGATTTTTTTATGGAACCCATTCTGACTCCTACTTGTGGTTTTTTGTACAAACGTGTCAACGGCAGATACTGTTCTGCGGCTTCTCCCAAGGTCGGAACTTTCTACTATCGGTTCCCTTTGCCGAGTACACCGAGTGGGCATGTGTCGGTCAGCCTTCGTACTCGCAACGCGGAAGAGGCGAGTCGCCGTGCGCTAGTTCTGACCACCTCTCTGCCGAGCCTTTCCGTGCCCAATCTTGCGGAAGCGATCTCAATCCTTCTGCGTGTCATTCAGTCGCGTGCTGTTCACGATACCGATGTTTCTAGAACTGCCGTTCAGTCACCTGAAATCCAACATCCTGCCCTACCCGAATCATCGCATGAACCACACCCGAGGGTTACACTTTCCGACATCTGGTTCCTTTTCACGCAGAAGTATCAAGTGGCATCGTCAAGTCTTCGATGTTACCGACAGATTTTGCGCAATTTTCAGAACTGGACGGTTGTCGAATACGCCGATGAGATTACCCGTCCACTCGCAGAAGAGTACACGCGTCACCTTTTCGCCACCAAGATCTCCGCACGAACGGAACTCAATACATTGAAGCGAATTTGGCAGACAATTTGGCCGGATGCGCTGAATCCGTGGAATACCGGATTGCGTCTCCAGCCGAAAGAGCGGACTGGCGTGTTTCGGTATCGGCGGCTCTCGCTCGAAGAGGCAAGAGCATTCCACCACCAGTTGCAGCGAGAACGAGATCTACGTTGCGCTCCCGACCGGGGGCGGATCATCCGTTGTCGTCCCGGGGACGCCGACCGCCGAAGGGTGATTGACGCGCAACTCTACGACGATTTACACGATGCGCTTTTCTTCGCCTGGAACTACGGGATGCGCGTCGGGTCGCTCGCCAACCTCCGTTGGGAGGACTTCAATACGAAACTGAACACGGACTTTTTTCTCCATATTCCGCCCAAGACGAAGGGAACCAAACCGTGGCCGTTGGAAATCCCTTACCTCCCTGAGATCGTGACACTCCTCGTCAGCCGCATGGTTCGTTATTCCAAACCGCCGACAGGCTGGCTCTTTCCTTGCCTACATGAGACCTACACTTACCATCCGACGCGTATCACCTCCGTCGTCAAACGAGTCATGATTGCGGCGGGTGTTCGCGACGATCATCGGGGACGCGCCTCCATGCACTCCTTCCGCGCCTCGTTCATCACGCGCATGGATGAGGCGGGATGTCCCTCCGGCATTACGGACAGTATTACTGGACACGCACCACAGACGATGCACGACCTCTACAGCCACTCTTGTATTACCGTCAAACGCCGCTGGCTCATCCGTGCCATCCCGCCTCTTTCGGAGAAGAACTGAGATAGGACGGCTGGCATCGCCAGATGAGAAGCCTGTCGCTCAAAAGCAAGAGACTCGATGCTTCATAGCAGAAGTAATTTCAAAGTCTGAGGTAATTGTGATTGTACCCCGAATAAATCTCACGCCAAGTACACCAAGTACGTGTCTGTTCTTAAAAAATACTTTGCGTGGGACAGACAAGCTCCCCATAGCGTTCGCGAGATAAATCATCCGAGTCGGCAACTTAAGGAAAATGTGCAAATGTGATAACAACCAACAGTCAATGTGAAATGGGTATTTCGACAAGCCCCGAAGGGGCGAAGGTCCACAGACGGGGGCAAGCGTAGCCCCCCGAAATCAAAAAAAGCGACATTAACCCTGAAAGGGCAACAGAAGGTGGCATGGCATGACGATCTGCGGTAGATTGTTCCGTCGCCCCTTCAGGGCTTGGCGGGTACTGGTTGTACCGCCGGGGGTTACGCTTCGCTCACCCCCGTCTGTATAGTTGCCGCCCTTTCGGGGCTTACATAACCATGCCAGCGCAAATCCTGTCGATTTCGACGATGAGGGCATATCGCTAATGAAGAATGAAAATGAAGGCACAGTTCTTCATTTTTCATTTGTCATTGCCGCAGCAAGGCGGCACTTCATTTTTATCTTTTCATTGTTGCCCTCGCGAAGCGAACTGAGCAAAACCAGCGGTGAGCTTTACCGCAAGATTATTATCGTTCCCCGCGGCTTGACGACGATGACGATGTTACCTTCGGAGTTGACGGAAAGGCTCTTCACCCATTCCGGCGAGTCATTGGCAAGCGTGACGGACACCCCTTCGGCATCGAATCCACCGCAGGTGGTGAGAACCTTTTCGCCACCTGCCGGCCAGACACTGCCCGCAGAAATCTTCACCGTTACCGCTCCATTTACCGTGACTGTTTTGCCGTTAGCAATGGAAAGTACGGGAGGATTCTTGGTGTTCGTGAAGTTGAATCCAAGGCATGCGCCGCTCGCCAGCGTCAGGTTGCCGGCGAGTGTAACCGTGCCAGACTGCGCCACCTCTAGCGTTGCACCGGCGTTGACTGTCAGTGCCCCCGTCGTCACCTTCTTACCCGCGTTGACCGCCAGCGTCGCCGTGTCGTTGACCGTCACCGCGCCGGAGAGCGTGTTGACGGCGTTGACGACAAATCGCCCCTCGCCCTCGACATACAATGCGGCGGAACCGTAGAATATGCCATCCGCCGTCACGGTGCGCGCCACGCCATTCTCGTCGGTCGTGCCGAGGTGCGTAGCCCTGTAGATTACGAAGTCCCGCGTCGAACCGGATTTCGTACCGATCGTGTAGTCGGAATGCCACGGACGCACGTAAATGACGTCGTCCGCACGCCGTCCGCAGGCGTATGCGGTAGCCGCGCTCACGCCCTCGGCGAAGTTGAGCCCGCCCGCACCGATCCAGATGTTCTTGTTCTGGTAGTAATCACCGCTGTTGGCGAAGTAGAACCACTTGTTCGCGCCCGTGTTGCCGAGCGTCACCTTCTCGAACTTGAACGCCCCTGCGCTCTTCCGATAGGCAAGGTGTCGGTCCGCACCAGGCATCGTCATCACGAGTTCATTCGTAACAACATATTCCCCCTGATTGTAGCAGCACAAACGAGCCGTCGTACGCACCACCGCCGCCGTGAATGCGCCGCCTGCGATGACAACATCAGTACCTTCGCCAAGCGCAAGTTCGCTCGTGTCGGTCGCCACCGGAACCGTGAGCGATGATCCTTGCTGAATTCCCCAGCGCGTATTGTCCGAATACGTGTTCGCTACCCACCCATCGGCGGTCAAAAGCGAATACGCGCCGTTCAGGTAGCGAGCCGTACCTTCGGCGAATGTCGTCCCTGTCACGCCTCCCGTAAAACGGATGCTCGATTGCTCGTGCATAGCCCAATCAACAGCCTTCTGCGAAACAAGAATCTCACCCGCGAACGCGACGGGGACCTCGAACACACACGTTTCGTCCGAAAGGTTCGTGATTGCCGAAATTCCGGAAATCGAATCCCCGCCCGAAATTGTAATCGTCGCCGTGCCTTCTGGGAAGGTGATGGCGTCTGGCGCGAATGTGCTCCCAACGGTCAAGTTCGCCGCCGTGCCGTTACCGATCACGCAACTGTCGCCCCTTTTAGGCGTGAAGCCGAGGCTCCAGTTCGTATCCACGCTCAGGCTTCCGCTGGAACCACCGATCCACGTGTTCGGTGGATTGCCGTAGATGCAGATGATAGCCTTGTTGTCTGTGGAAAGGCGTATCGCGACATTTGCGGGCTTTACGATGCCGGTCAGTACACTGGACTGGAATTCGCCCGCGCCGTCAAGTACGGCAAGCGTATAAACGCCATCTGACAGGGACTCGCCTGTCGCCCCCACCGGAACCTCGATGGCAAAAGTGCTGGGGAAATCTTCATCGGTGGGAATGTGGAGGATTGTGCCGATTTCCACAATTGTGCCAACGTAGGTGTTCCCATTGGTGATCGTGACATCCCCGCCACCCATGAACCTCATACCGCCGGACATCCCGTCCGCCGCAAGGATTGGCTCATCGATCGTAACGGATTTTCCGGCGGTGTCGATGATGCCGCCTCCCGAGCCGACCGTCAAGGTCAGGTTCTCGTTCGCCGGTACGAGCGTACCGTCCACGTCGGCCTTGAGCGTACCACCGTCGAGAACGATGCCGTAATTGAGGAAGTCGCCGTTGCTCTTGGTATTGAGCAACGTGCCGCCGGACCGGACGGCGATAGTGCTTTCAAGTGCACCGAACGTACGATAGTTGATTGCCTCCGTACCCCAACCCTCCGTTGTAGAAAGCGTTCCGGCTACGACTTCGTTGCCGCCATCGTAGGAAAGGGTACGCCGTTTCGAGACGAACGCGCCCGCACCTTCCTTCACCAGCTTGAGATGCCCTGCCAAGTCCACGCCGATGTTGTTCGCCGTTTCGTCCTCTGGCACATTTACGTGCAGTTCACCACCACCGACAGTATCGGTTACGATTTTCACAGATGGCGTGAATGACAACGATACGTTGTCGATCGCGTTGCCGGCATTGCTGGTACAGGAGATTTTGATCGTGTGCGTTCCCGCAGAAACCGACGCAGTCGCCGTAATGGTACGTTCCTTGTGGTCTCCTTCAGTCCACGAGACAACCTTCGTGCCGTCTATTTGTATGTTTCCGTTCGATTTCCAATATGAGACTTTTCCAGAGCTGTTCAGAACGTTTTTGTTGCAGACCTTCAGCGAAATCGAGAGGACGGCATCCTCGGCAAGTGTGAACGTCTGGGTTATGTATCCACCTCTCTGAATATAGCAATAGTTGCTTGCGGTATTTCTCAATGTATAGGTGTAGGTGGTGTTTTTTCGAATGAGTAGCACGACACCATTTGTACTCCAGCCTGTTGGCGCAACAGACAGATTTTCTCCATCGGGAACAGAGTCTGCCTCGAACGTGCCGTTTACGATGACATTCTTTGACGATGAAGTTACCCCATTGAAGAACGTCCCCGATACGGTTAGCGAATGGCCGGCAAGATCTATCGGTCCAGATATCCCGGCGAAATTGACGTTCGTCCAGCTATCGATGGGAACATCCGCACCGAGGGTGATGGCGGTATCGTATGTGGGAACGCCCCGGCGATCGGGGTGCCCACTTCATTGAGGCATGTCCAGTTGTCGGGATCGTAGAATTCGCCGTTATTCGCCGTGCCCGTCCAGATGGCGGATGCGACAACATTCAAGAGCGTCACCGTCGCACCATCGGCAACCTCCAACATCGAGCGGTTGTTGACGTCGTTCGCGGTCAAGGTGCCGGTGAAGGTCGTCTTCTCCACATCGCCGAGCCACACGTTGCCGAATGTGGCGTTGATGTCTGCGTTGATGGGGACGAGCGGTGTTGCGATGGTGAAGTCGAGATCCTGTCCCGCGACGGGTACTACGCCGCCCTCCCAGTTCGCGGGGTTGGACATGTTGTTGTCGCCGCCAAGCCCCGTCCACTTGACTGGCGTACCTGTGACCACCGTCTTCGCCTCAGATGTGAAATCGCCGCTGTTCGTCGCCTTGGCGTAGAAGTTACTCGTCACCGTGTCGAACAGACCGACCGCCCCGTCGCTGTCGCGAGCAGCCGGCATGAGATTGTGCGTCAACGCTCCTGCGGAAGAATAAAGCTGGAAGTAGTATAGATCGTAAGAACCTCTGTTGTCAACATCCTCGGCGGCAATTAAGTCGGAGAGGTCCGTCCCCTTCGTGTGGCTGCCGAAGAGCATCAGCGCACTGCCGACATTATAGTTGCCGGAAGCCATCATCGCGCCCTGCACTTCGTCATTGACGAGGAACTGACACGTATCATAGTTCGCGACCACGGTGCAGTCATTTGCGGTGCCTGGCGTTGTCGCACCTTTTGCCCCCGCATTGGCGTTGCGGTCGCAGCGGATTACATTGTCAAGGAAGAACCCCGTGAATGTTGCGGAGGTCGTGGTAGTTCCCCGCCCGCACCACAGGGTTTGTGTCCACGTGTCATGAAGTCTGAAGCGTATCTTCACGGTGTCCGTGCATGTCGGCGTGATGTCGGTGACGATCCATCCGCCGCCCGTGGCTATATCGGTCGCTCCGCCGTTGATAGACCTCAGTGCGGTGTACGTAGCGTTGTTCGTGTCAGTCCAGTCGGCAGCTAACGCCGGTGGAGTTCCGCTTGTCGCGACCGCCATGAAACCGGCGAGGAGATAACGAATGGCATTTCTTCTGTTGTTTTTGTTGGTGGCACTCATGTCCGTTTCCTTTTTTGGTTCTTCTTGGTTTTTATGAGCCATAGGCGGTTGCGACCTGACAGGAAATCAGTTCTTGCCGTTCTTCGGCTTGCGTGTCATCAGTTCATCGATGACGCGGGCGACCTCCGCCTTAGGCATACGCTGCGTAATGCGGATGTGCGGACCGTTCTCGGCATCAGGTGCCCACTCGTCGTCACCCTTGTCGCCGACCATACGGTAGGTACCGCGCTCGGCGTTGAAGTACGGTTCTACGCCACGCACGGCGAGCAACACAGCCGTCTCGTCCCACGCGGAACGTCCCCCCATGCCGAACCCGCTTCGGAGCCACTTGTGGGAGTCTTTGCGGATTTGATCTCGCGATGGAATGTTGTTCGCGAACACGTCCTTTACGGGGCTGCGCTCCACCTTCATCTCCGCGACGGCGCGTCCGGCAAAGCAATCGTGCCCGTACTGCCAGTCGGAGAACAGGATGGGCGTGGGCCAGTTCTCGAACGCGATGCGCGAGGATTCGTGATCCCACATCGAATTGTATTCCTTGCCGTCTGGATAACGGCACGCCATCGCGACCCAGCGTTTCACCTTCTTCGCCACGAGCGCCTTGCCGTCAAGCGGCGAGATGGCATCGGGCTTTGTTTCGAGAAGGCGGCGCATGTTGGTGATGAAGCCGACGGAACAGATCACAACGCTGTTGTCCGGCTGCGCGGCGAGGACGCTGCGATAGACATTGTTCGCATCCGGCGCGTCGTCCGAATCGGCATAGCGGTACCAACCGGGGTAGTCCGCAAGCAACTTGCGGTACTTGTAGTGGCCGCCTTTCTTCTCGCCGAGAGGCGCGGACGAATCTACTTTCACCTTGGCACCGGTGTGCGCGCCGAGAACGCCCATGCCCTTCGGCGCACCGACCGGGAGATTCGGGCGGCCGTAGTAGTGGTTGATCACCTGGACCGCGCCGACAGAGGCGTTGCCTCGCGTCGAGCTGATCGTGGCAAGGATTTCACACTCGCCCGCGTCCGCGAGCGCGTGCAGGCAGGCGAGCGCACCCACGTCATCAAAGTCCGTAAGCATATCCGTATCGAAGATTACCTTTACGGGCGCGGTGGTTTTACCGTTTCCGTCTGTGGCTGCCAGGGACGTGTTCCCTGCCGCGAACAACGCTGCGAACAGGCAAATTGGAATCATTGCGTTTTTCATAGTCTCGAACTCCAGAGGTAAAAACGTTTTCAGGACACTTTGTCCTTTGGACAGCGAAAGAATAGCAGTTTGGTGGAAATCCGTCAAGGTTGTGTTGTGCTTGTGTCTCCCAAGGCGGCAAAGCCGCCAGCTGAGAAGCGGGGAAGCTGAGAGGCTAAGTAGGGGACGATGGAGACAAAGGGGACAGTTGGGACGGGATAGCCGCCAGTCCAATGCAACGTGTCGCGTGTCGTTTGTCGCGTGTCATCGGCAGCTATCGATTGCTGTCGATTGCAATCGAACAGGAGAGTCGCGCTTATCATGACCGCTTAGCCCTGAAAGGGCGGCAGAACAATCTACCACAGCTCGTCATGCCATGTCGCCGCTGCCCAGCCTACCGTTGGACGCGGGCGTTACCTTTCCAGATCGACCAGATCTGGTCTTCGTCGGCAGGTTGCCCGTAGTCGGTCAGCAGGGTAGTCGCCAACGCGCCGCAAGCCCAGCCGAACTGGATCCATTTTTCGGGTTCCCAGCCTCGGAGGATCGCATAGAGCAGTCCGCCGACAAAGCCGTCGCCGCCGCCGATGCGGTCGGTTACGGCGATTTCGCGCGGCTGCACGACCTGCCACCCCTCCGGCGTCCGCAGAATCGCACCCCACAGATGATGGTTGGTGTCGATCACCTGACGCAAGGTCGTACCGAAAACGCTCGCTTGCGGGTACTCTTTTCGGACGCGCTCGATCATTTCTTTGAAGCCGTCGATTTTCGCCTGCAGATCCTTCCCGCCCGCGTCTGGTCCTTTCATGCCGAGGCAAAGCTGGAAGTCCTCTTCGTTCCCGACCAGAATGTCAGAGAGTGAGGCGATTTCACGGAAGATCTTCGAGAGTTCCTTTTCCCTGTTCACCCAGAACGAGGCGCGGTAGTTCAGGTCGAACGAGATTTTGCTTCCGTTGCGTTTCGCCGTGCGGGCAATCTCCAGGCAAAAGCGGCTCGTCTCTGGGGAAAGCGCACCGATCAGTCCGGAAAGGTGGACGATCTGTACCCCTTCCTTCCCGAAGATACGGTCGAGATCAAAGTCCTTCGCGTTCAGCTGCCGTCCCACCTCGCCCGCACGGTCGTTCCACACGCGGGGACCGCGCGAACCGAGTCCGCTGTCGGCGATGTTGAACTGGTGGCGGTAGCCCCACGGACCGCCCTGCTCAATTTCGGGTCCCTCGTACTCCATGTGACGCGAGGCTAGGTTGTCCTTGATGAAGCGGGCGATGGGACTGCCTTTCACGAACGCAGTCAGTACACGGACAGGGAGACCGAGGTAGGATGAGACGCTAGCTACATTGGTCTCCGCACTGGTCGCCTGCATTTGGAACAGGGAACTGCAATGCACCGGCTGTCCCTGTAACGGGGTAATCCGCACACCCATACTCGTCGGGACCAACAACGCGATCTTCGCCTTTTTCTTCAACTTCATATCCAACCACCTTTCGTTCAAAGAAGGAAACCGCATTTTCACAGAAACTACCCCGATTGTCAAGCCCGTTCGGCGGCAGAGCCGCCGAAGGCGGTAGTGATGAGAGACAAGATACGAGTGACGAGAGAAATAGTCCGTATCGCTTTTATCCCTTCCCGCGCTCTATTATTAACCGAGGTAATTGTAAAACCCTCAGAATATATCTCACGCCAAATTCATCACGTACGCGAAGTTCCGCTTTTAGAATTACATTGCGGACTTTGCGTGGGACAGACAAGTAGGTTTTGCAACAGGTTCAACCGAAAGCGGTAGGAGTGCTGCTTCCCTAACCACCTAACTGCCCAACCACCGCCTCGGGCGGCAGTTGGCTAGGGGCAGAGGTTACGGCGGATGGCGGCGATTTCGGAATCGCTTAGTCCGAGTGTCGTTTTTGCGCACGACTCGAACTTGTCGCGCAGTGTGGCGCCGGGATAGGTCTTGATTCGCCTGATGAGATCGCCGTACCGGTAGCTCCCTGCGTTCGCACGGGTTCGGAGTCCGAACGATGCGAAACTGGAGAGTTCGTAGTCGATCGCCAAATCCGCTTCCGACACGCCGCACAGTCCCTCTAGGAAGAACGCGACGGTTCCTGTCCGATCTACTCCGCCCCAGCAGTGCATGTAGATCGGGTAATTCGATTCGTCTGCGAAGACGCGCATCACGGCGGCATATTGGTTCGTCTGCGAGAAGAGTTCCGTATAGGCGCCGATGGGACGGTCGATCAACCGCACCGTCGCGCCGAGCGCGGAGTTGGTTACGCAACTCCCGCGCGATTCGGCATTAACGGCACGGAAATCGAGGTCGCTGCGGATACCGAGCAGCTGCACCAACAACCGTCGGCCGTGTTTGTTGATCGACAACTTGTGGTCGGCGACGGCGTTCAGTTCCGAACCCCGATAGACACGTCCGGTCCTCAGCCCTGTCCAGCCGCCGATATCCCGTACGTTCCGTACGTTCGGTACTGCGAGCCACCGCACGAGGTCACTCGTGCGCGGAGAATCGAGAGCTGTGTCTGCACGACCGATGAACCGTTGCACGATCGAGTTTGTGTAGGAGGCAAAGGCATCGGTGACGTAGGCTTTCCGCGCCTCCTGCACGAAGCGGGTGGAAGACGAACCGCTGATTCGAGGTTCGTCCTTCGACGAAGCGACGAGTTCAAATTCGACGATGACGGGCGAATGGTCGGAGACGTCCAGCTCCATTTGTGAGATTCCGATCTGGTGACGAATCGCGTGGATGCCGTCTGTGAAAAACACATGGTCGATCGAGAATCCAGGCTGGTCATCCGTCGGCGGGCGCAGGGAACCGTGGTAAGCGCCGTCTTTGCCGCGTTTCGGGTCGCCGTGGTGCGAGCGGTGCGGGGAACGCACGTCCGCCTCGTCCGCCGCGTTATGGTAACCGGCCAGACGGAAGACCTCATGCGCCAGCGAGCCGGGGACAGAGTTCAGGTCGCCGCCGCCGATTACGGGTAGTGCGCCCCACTTCCGGCGGATTTCCGCTACACGTGCCAGAACCTGCCGCGCGTTCAACTCGCGAATGGTATCGCTCTCCTTCCCGTTACCCATCCACCAGAAATGTGTGGCGAAGGCGATGAATCGACGACCGTCCTTTTTATCCTCCAATACACCCCAAGTGAGACTCTTCTCTGCTTGGAGAGAGAGATGGAAGAAATCGCAACCCGAGTCCAAGAGCGTCAGTCTGTCCTTTCGATACAGCAGCGGCTCGTGGTTCACCCAGTTGATGGGTTTCAGGGAGGTGTCGGCGGCACCTGCGCGACGCAATGCCTCATCGACATCGCCGCCCACGATACCGTAAGAGGCAGAGAGATTGGAGAACATTTTGCTTGCCCACCAGTTCGTTGTCACCTCCTGCAACGAGATGACATTCGGGGCATACTTTCGGATCGACCGTTCGACACCTCCCTCCCGTTCCTCGACAGGATTCTTGAAATAGTCACCCCAGATGTTAAAGGAAAGAAACCGCAACGGTTCGGCGGTAGCCGATCCCGCCAGCAGGACTCCCACGACAAACAGATACGCATTCGTTTTCATGCGAATAGCATAGCATAAGAATGAAGAATGAAAAATGAAAAACAAAACGCCAGCTGAGAGGCGGGATAAGCTGAGAAGCGGGGAAGCTGAGAGGCTGAGAAGCGGGGCGACTCTCCATAGTCGTCTTCACGCGCCGAAGAGATCGACGTGGGTGCCGAGGCGGACACAGATCAACTGAAGCTGGTCTTGAACGATTCGGTAGATCAGAACAAGGTCTGGCTCGACATGGCAGTCGCGGCATCCCGTAAGTTTCCCTTTGAGCGGATGGTCATTGAATGAGGGCGGCAGCGGTGTTTGCGCACAAAGCAAATCGATGACAGACGTAATCTTTTCCAAACTTTTGCCTCGCCTGACCGCAAGTTTAAGATCCCTCGAAAACTGCTTCGTGAAAATGCGTTGGAGCATGGCGTTCAATCCTCCATTGCCAACGCGGCCTTGAGCATTTCTTCGGTACTGTCGTACGGTCCGTACATCGGTTCTGTCCCGGCGGCCATACGGTCAAGAACCGCTCGCGTCTTCGCGTTGGGGAGGTGCTTCCCTCGTCCGAGCTTGAAGGGGATCTCCCCCGTGTCGAGGCACTTCTTGAAGAAACAAGTGATTGCGGTGGTCATGTTCATGCCGATATCCGAGAAGAACTCGTCTGCCTCCGCCTTGAGGTCTTCGTCGATCCGGATAGAGAGGGATGTGGTTGCCATGATGAATACTCCTTTACTTGGTGAAAACATGGACATTTTACGACAAATGCCGTGCGTTGTCAAGGCATCTTGAGTATTTTGTGAATGATGGGGCGTATCTGCGTAATTCACCCATCTCATGCACACGAGAGGATTTTGGAAACGACAATGACAACTGGTAGAACAACTTGCCTATAACTTCGCAGGGCGGCGAAGCCGCCCAGCTGAGAAGCGGGGAAGCTGAGATGCTGAGAAGTAAGCAACCAGAGGTTGCAGTGACGAATGGGAGGGACGCGCTCCGTCGCGTCCGCCGCGTAACGATAACGCCCATGTCGTCGAAACCGACAAGTTATTCCCCATGAACGTTCCCGCGCG
>JAFYDR010000316.1 GCA_017544725.1 Kiritimatiellia bacterium | reverse complement strand
GCCGCGAAGTGACTTAGCCCGAAGGGACACTTAGCCGCGTAGCTGCACTTAACCCAGCAAGGGCATTTACACAGCTTAACACGCCTAACCAGCCTAACACGCTTAACCCGCTGGCGGCTTTGCCGCCTAGTATCCGCCGGATGAACAACCGGCAACTCCGCCACAAATCGCCCACGTGACGATCCAGCCGTAGGTGAGGCAGAGAATAACTTTCAGCAGAACGCCGAAGAGAAAACCGAGGAAGGAACCGATGGCAGATTTCGAAGCGGTACGCAGAGCGCGTCCGCCGATCAATTCGCCGAGAAATGCCCCGGCGAGTGGGCCGAGAATCAATCCGATCGGTGCGAAGAAAATTCCGATGATTGCCCCTAGACAGCTACCGAAACTACCCCAACGCGATCCGTGGAATTTCTTCACCCCCCACGATGTCGCCAAAAAGTCCAGCAAGAATACGACTACCAAGGCGATACCCGCCCACATCAGGATATTGTACGGGAGCGCATAGGGAGTCGGCATCAACGCCCAAAGTCCGGCATACGCCAATGCGATCCCCGGAAGAACCGGAACAAAACATCCGATCAAACCGATCAGGATCGCAAAATAAGCAAGTATAATCCAGACAGAGTCCATGTGGGGGTTAAGCGTGTTGGGCTGGTTAAGCCGGTTAGGTGTGTTAAGCTGGTAAAGCGAGGCGGCTGATGCCGCCAGCGTGTTAGGTGAGTTAAGCGAGTTAGGCTGGGTAAGCTGGTTAAACGGGATAAGCGGGGTGGGGTGAGAAGAACATGGCGTGACGGATACCCAGTTTCCCAGGCGACAGCAACTACTGCCTACTCCCTACTGCCTACTGCCTGCTCTACTGCCTTCCTTTCCATCAAAAACGGCGGGGCAACTTCAGCCGCCCCGCCGTTCAAGAACTGCCGTTATGCGTAGCAGCCGTTACTTCGAAGCCTTGATGCGATCCCAAGCCTTGTTGTAGAGTTCCAGCACTTCGGGCTTGTTGTCAAACCCGCGCAGGACTTGACCGCGCTTCAGCACCTCGTCATCCGGGATGATGCGCTTGCGGTAATCCTCGTCCAACAATGCGATGGCGGGACCGACGGGATTCGGACCACAGATGTACTCCATGTTCTCCTTGGCGACTTCCGGCTCGTAGATGTAGTTGATGAAGGCGTACGCCAGGTCGATCTGCTTGGCGTCCTTTGCGATTACCATTTCGTCAAACGAGATGGAGAAGCCTTCCTTGGGCAACGCGAATCCGATATCCTCGCGAGGCTTCACCCCCTCTTCCTCGTCGCCAACAATCAGTTGGATGACGTCGGTGGAATATCCATGCCCAAGCAGGATGGCGCCGGAAGCGACTTCCGTCTTGTAGCTCTCCGCGTCAAACTTGCGGATGTTCGGCTTCCACTTCAGCACCTGTTCCACCGCCTTGTTGATTTCGTCGGGGTTGGTCGAGTTGACCGAGAAACCCAACGACATCAGACCCGCGCCGATGACCTCTCGCTGGTCGTCCAGCAGGGAGATCTGTCCCTTGAGTGCGGGATTGGCGAGAATATTCCACGTGTTGGCATCCGCGCCCTGCGGGAGCTTCTCCTTGAGGTAGGCGAAACCCGTGTAGGTGACCGCGTACGGCACGTTGTAGGTGAAGCTCGCATCGACGATCTGTCCCGCGAACTCCTTCGCGAAGTTCTTGCGGACGTTAGGAATCTTGTCATGGTCGAGTTTCTGGATCATGCCTTCGGCGACCATCGTGCCGATCTGGTAAGAAGAGGGCATGATGATGTCGTAGCCCGTCGCGCCAGCCTTCAGCTTGGCGTACATAGTCTCATTAGAGTCGAAGGTGTCGATGACGATCTTGCAACCGTTCTTTTCTTCGAAACCTTTGATCACATCCGGTGCGATGTAGTCGGACCACGTATAGATGTGCAGTTCAGGTTTCTGCGGACCGCAACCCGCGATGACACCGAGTGCGAGCGCAACGCCCGCCAGGGATTGAATGGACTTCATTGCTTTGTTCCTTTCTGTTTTTGTTGTTTCTTCACAACCCCCCAGCGGGGTGGTGAACCGAAAGCTATGCCGTGCGCCCCATCCTGTTCGGGGTCTGGCTACGGGAGATGATGCGCGTCAACCCGACCAGAAGGCAGGTCGCGATCAACATCACGGTAGAAAGCGCGAAAACGGCCGGCAGATGCTTGGAGTGTTTGATCATCGAGGATACGTAGGTTGGGAAGGTATTCGTCCCTGCGCCGTTGACAAACGCCGTGATTACTACGTCGTCGATGGAGAGCGTAAACGCCAGCAAACCACCCGCAATAATCCCCGGCATGAGGATCGGCAGTTCAACCTTAAAGAAGGTATAGACCGGTCCAGCCCCCAAGTCGTAGGCGGCTTCGACAATCGCACGGTCAAAGTCCTGCAGACGCGCCAGAACCGTCATCACTACGTAGGAGACGCAGAAGGTGATGTGGGCAATCAGAATCGTCCAAAAACCGCACTCGACGCTGCAAGCAACGAACAACATAAGCAACGAAATACCGATGAGGATGTCCGGCATGACGAGCGGCGTATAGACGAGCGCGTAGTGGACGGTTTGGAGACGACTCTTCCAACGGTGCAGCGCCAACGCGGCAGTCGTACCGAGGATGCAGGAAGTGAGCGTCGCAAGTCCGGCGATCTCCAACGAGAGCCAGAAGCTATCGAGCAGACTGCGCATACTGTGCGCTCCCGTAAAAATCTGCTTGTACCACTTGCAGGTAAAGCCGAGGAATCGACCGTCCGTATCAAAGAAACGCATCGAAAGACCGTCCGGGCTGAACCCGTAGGCGATGACCAGTATGATCGGGATGTAAAGGAAGAGAAGGACGAGCGCCAGTACCAGCGGCGCGAACAGGGATTTTTTCATGATGCCGCCTCCATCGTTCGGGATGTCGCAGCCTTTTCTTCGGCCAATCTCTTCTGTTCCCGCGCCTTTTGCCGGGACTGCCACCAGACGGTCAGTGCCAGCGGCAGCATCACCGAGACGGCCATGACGGTCGCCAAGGCGGACGCGTGCGGAATGTTGCGGTTTTGGATCGCGCGCATGAAGATCTTGTTACCAATCAGCACACAGTTTGTTCCGCCCAGCATCTGCGGGATGACGTAGGAACCGATCGCAGGGATGAAGACCATCAGTACCGCCGAGACGATTCCCTGACGAATGCAGGGAATGAAAATCTTGCGGAAGGCGTAGAAGCTGTTTGCACCGAGGTCGCGCGCGGCCTCGATCAAGGAGAAGTCGAACTTCTCCGCAGCCGAGTAGATCGGCATGATCGCGAATGGCAGGAACGAATAGACGGAGACCAGTACCACTGCCATCTCGGAGTCGAGAATCGTTGCATTCGTGGGGTCGAACACCCCTGGCGTCGCGAGACCAAGCGTCACCAGCGTGTTCTGCAGGAACGCGGGCATGGAGTGGAAGACCCTGTCTCCAAACTGGCAGAAGGCGCAGTACCATTCTTGTAGCAGACCGTTCGGGTGCAACATCGTGCGCCAGGCGAAAACCCGCACGACGAAGCTCGTCCAGAACGGCAGCATGATTGTTCCCGCCACAGCCGCGCGCCATTTCTTATCCAGCCGCGCAATTGCGTAGGCGCAGGGAAGGGCGAGCAGGATACACCACAGCGTAACTTTGAACGAGATTCGCAAGGTACGCCAAATGATCGTCGGATAGTCGGGATCGACCAGTGCGCGCCAAGTTTCCAGACTCCACTGTTCAGCAACCCCTCCGTTCGGGGTGTGCCCGTGGAAGGTGAAGGAAACGACGATCAGCGTGGGAATGGCAAAGAAGAGAGCCAGCCACAAAAAGGATGGCGCGGTGACGAACCACTCCGACCAGAAAGTGCCAGTTTTCTTTTTCATTTTCCGTTGGGACCCTTCGGCGCGTCGGGAGGCGTCTGCACCAGTCCGGCGTCGGATTCGGAGAAGTTTTCGATCATGTACCCGTCATCGGGATGCCACCACATGAACACCTTGTCGTTCCAGGTGATTGTCTCCTGATCGAGCAGGAAACGGGAGTGCGGCTTGAGGGCGGAAACGCTCCTCCCCGAACTCTTGATCCAGTACTTCGTGTACACGCCCTGGTAGATGACGTCCGTCACCTCGCTCTTGAAGACATTGATACCCGCGCCCTTTTCAGGCGGCGGGGGACTGAGCGTGACTCGGATTTTCTCGGGGCGCACGGAAAGATGTACGTTCTGTCCTACGGCGAGCTTGCGGTCGTTGAACGCACTGATCTTACCGAAGCCGGGACAATCGATCGTGCAGTAGTCGCCTTCCGCCTCAACGATCTCACCTTGGAAGAAGTTGGTGTCACCGATGAACGCGGCCACGAAACTGGAGACGGGAGCCTCGTAAATCTTCGCAGGCTTGTCGAGCTGTTCCACGCGTCCGTGGTTCATGACCGCGATACGGTCGGAAAGGCTCATCGCCTCGCCCTGATCGTGCGTCACGTAGATGAAGGTGATGCCGACCTGATCGTGGATGAGATCCAGTTCCATCAGCATGTGCTGGCGGAGTTTGAGGTCGAGCGCGGCGAGCGGTTCGTCGAGCAACAGGACCTGCGGATGGTCAACAAGCGCGCGCACAATGGCGACACGCTGCTTCTGACCGCCCGAAATCTGCGTGGGGTACTTGTAGGCGTGGTCCTGCATCCGGATCATTTCCAGCATGTTATCGACCGATTCCTTGATCTTCTCCTTCGGCACATGGGCTACGCGCAGGGAGAACGCGATGTTCTCGCGAACCGTCATTGTGGGGAAGAGCGCGTAATTCTGGAAGACCGTATGGACACGCCTGAGGTTGGGGGACAATTCCGTGATGTCCTTTCCGTCAAGGTAGATATGACCTGAATCTGGCCGTTCAAAGCCGCCAAGCATCCGCAGGAGCGTCGTCTTGCCGCATCCGCTCGGTCCAAGGAGCGAGAAAAACTCGCCCTTCTGGATTCCAAGAGAAACATTGTCCACAGCCGTCAGCTGACCAAACCTCTTGGACACCTTGTCGATCACTAGAAAATCGGACACCTCATAATCCCCCTGTGAGTGGAGTGAATTGCCACAAAAGTGAGTAAAAAAGCAAGATAAAAATAGGAAAAAGAGGGTGGGGTGTCAATCCGAAACTGAAAAAATTTTCATTGGTGGGCGGCGAAGCCGCCAGTGACGAATGAAGAATATGGCGGCAAAGCCGCCTAGCTGAAAAACTGAGAAGCTGAAAGGGACAACGGGTGAAGAGTGAAGAAATAAGAATGAAGAAATAAAAATGACGAGTGACGAATGAAAAGGTTAAAAGGTTAAATCGCCGCTGCGCGGTTTGAAATTGACGGCACGATCCATTGAAAGGGCGAAGCCCGATTTCAAGCAGTCGAAGACTTCGATTTAACCATTTCATTTTAAATGCGGAGCCAGCCGCATTTAAGTGAGCCTAGTTCGTTTCGCGAACGGTGCGGTGGTTAGGTGGTTTGCATTCGACAGCTGTCGATTTGGGAAGGCGCACTTGTCGCGACAGCTTCGCAGGACTAGCGAGACTAGCGGCTACCCCCGTTCCGATTGTCCCCATCGTCCTCGCTTTTTAGCCTCTCAGCTTCCCAGTCGGCGCGAAGCACCTCAGCTTAACACGCTTATCCCGCTGGGCGGCTTTGCCGTCCCAAGTTATAGGGAAGGGGTTATTTGAGCCCCAGTGCCTCTTTGACCGCAGCACCGAATGCCTTGGACATGGTTTCCATGCCGAGGTCGTTCGGATGGGTCCCGTCCACCGTCCCCTCCATGTCTCCGGGGTACATGTGATCCTTCGGGAGGTACACGAGATTCTTCCAGCCCTCGCTCACGAGTTTTTTGTAGAGGGCGCGAATGCAGAGATCTTTGTCGCAGGGACCGTCGCAGAATACGTCGCACTTTTCGGCCATGACGATCGGTACGTTCGGGCGTTTGGCGCGTAGGTTACGGATGAACGGTTCGTAGTTCTCATCGACATTGCGTCCCGGACGTTTCCCGCCGGTGGACATGCCCATGTTCCAGAGACAGTCCAGAACATAGCAGCTTGCGTCGATTCGAGCGAGGTGCTCGCTCATCTCGAACTCCATTACGCCAGAGCCGGAGAAGCCGAGTCCTACCACCGGCACATCGAGATCCCGTCCGACACGGTTCACAAATGCGAGCCCCGGACGAGAACAGCAACCGCCATGTGTGATCGAGGTACCGTAAAACACCACCGGCTTGTCGATCCCGCTCTTGCGCGGTCCAAGCGCTTCAATGTTCGCATCCTTATCGATGCCGAGCGTGAAACTGCGGATGCCGTTGTAGAGCGGCAGATTCACCAAGCAGGGTGTTCCGGGAGTCCAGGGAATCGTAAGCGCACCACCGCTTGCGTTGTGGATGCGTCCGGTCTTCACGTAGAACCAGCGACCAGCCTTTTCGTCGAAACGGTACACATCGATGCCGCTCACGCCTGTAGATGGCATGTGATCCATCGAAAGTCCACCGTTGTAGGGAACCCACTTGAAGCGGAGCTGCTTGGAGTCAGTCTTGAAACGAAAGAGCATTCCGGAGGTGTGGTGTTTCATTGAACGGACACCACCGTTCACCTTTGTCGTTACGTTGGATGGCAGACGGTCATAGTAGTGTTCCGTGTCGTTGAAGGCGCGACCTTCCAGCGGCAGGTGTTTCCCGTCGATCCACTTCACGCCATCGTTGCTGATGACGGCGTTCTTCTGCGCCATCGCCGGATCCCACTTGCCGATTTCGCTCTGTTGCGCACACGCGACCGTCACTACGGCGACACAGATTCCAGTCAATGCCAGTTTCCTCATAACCGATCTCCTTCTCTCGATGTTCCCTTTTCCATGTGGATGTGGTGCCCCTTTCGCGCCGCGCCCCTCGCACGACCCCGAATAGACTTCCATCCTGTGAAGTTTTAGCCTAGCATAAAGCTTCCTCACCGACAAGCTTCAAAGCGAAGCGATTTACGCGTGGACGCACCGAGCGCATCCCTCCCTTGTCCGACTTGCCGTCACTCTTTATTCGTCATCCGTCACTGCCGCCACAAGGTGCCCACCGCTTTTCAGCCTAACCCGCTTAACCCGCTTAACACGCTGGCGGCATCAGCCGCTCTAATGATTGACTTCCCCTAGAGGATATGGTATGTTTCTTTCGTAAGGAGTTCACAGTGCCGATTACAACATCCACCACGTTACTGCGCGATATTTCTGGAGATCCCCAGCATCCCCGCTGGGAGGATTTCGTCGCGTGTTACCGCCAGTACATGGTGGAGATTGTTCGGACGCAATTCCCCGACATCGAAGTGGAGGATGTCGTTCAGGAGACCTTGATTGCGCTGGCTAAGGTTCTTCCGTCTTACCAGTACGCTCCGGATGAGAACGGACGCTTTCGTAATTACTTGGCGGGTATCGTTCTCAACAAGGCTAAGTGTGCCCATAGATGCGCCTTGAAAGAGCGAAGGTTGATGGACGAACTACAAGCTGTCTCCACAGAATCGCAGACTCGTGCAGAAGCGGAAAAGATGGAGTGGAAGCGGCAGCTGTTTGAAGTGGCGCTCCACGGATACCTCGCTGATCCGTTGGTCACCGACTGGACGAAGGAGGTGTTCGTGCGCGTGGCAATCAACGGAGAGTCGCCGGATGAGGTAGCCAAGGCTCTCCAGACAAATCGAAATCGGATCGATCAGGTCAAGAGTAGGTCGATGAGCAAAATCCGCAAGTTGATTGAGGCATTGGAGGAAATCGCCTATGCCTGATTCTCCCGATACGATCGCCGCACTCTGCGCCGAACATCCCCCGTTGCCAGACCGTGGACAATACCCGGCGGGAACTCGGCTCGAAGAATGGGAGCTGACTGCGTTCATCGGGCACGGCGGTAACGGCGAGGTGTATTGCGCCAAACATGTGGAACTCGGTACACCTGCCGCCGTGAAAATTCTTGTCCGTACCGAGTCCCATGTCCGCAAACGGTTTCGGCTGGAAACAAAACTGCTTTCGGAGTTGAAGTCCTCTTCTTTCCCGCAATTCTATTCGTTCGGGGAGTTGGATGGTGTTCCCTATCTGGTAATGGAACTGCTGGAACAGCGCGAGTTGCCGCACGGCGAACGGGAAGTCGCGGGTTTCCTGCTCCGGATCTGCGCCGTCGTTGCCGAGCTTCACGCGAAAGGATTCGTTCATCGCGACATCAAGCCGTCGAACATCCTCTGGCGTGGCGAACAACCGGTACTCGCCGATTTTGGACTCCTCAAGGATGTGTCCCATGTGCCAGCCGCAGAGGATTCGCTGACACGAGTTGACGGACAAAAGGCCGGAGTGGGTACGCCGGGATACGCGGCACCTGAACAGATTGAGTGGGGTGAGGCAACTCCCGCATCGGACATCCATGCGCTCGGCGTTTTGGCGGACACCTGTTTCGATGGTAATCCGCCGAAAACTTGGCTACCCATCATTCAGCGCGCAACCTCCTCAATCCCTTCGCACCGGTATTCCTCGGTTTCCGCCTTTGCGCGAGCCATCCGTTATCGGAACTTCGCCCGATACCGCAGCCTCTTTTATCCCATCCTCGCAGCGTTGGTCGCCGTTGGTCTGTTGATGGTTTTCCGCCGTGACTCCACGCCTCTCCCGGTCTCGTCAAATATGCCTTCGACTGCACAACCTCCCTCCGTGAAGCCAAAGGCAGAAGAACCTCGCACGATTGCGTCCGCCACGACAGAGTCCGTCACGGATGGCGCGCGTTACTGCGTGGTCGATCTTTCTGGGGGATCTTCGGTTTCCAGTTATCCCGTCACGTACCTTCGGACGGAACCCGCCGGGTGGACGAAAGAGCATGGATGGCCGGACGAATACAAGACGACGAAGCTGGTGTTGCGGAGAATCGAGGCTGGTAGGTATAAGATGATGAAATCGTGCAATGTCATGCTGACGAATCCGTTCTACATGGGCGTCTTCGAAGTGACGCAGAAGCAGTACCAGCTGGTGACGGGAAACAATCCTTCGAAATTTTGGGGAGACAAGCGCCCCGTGGAGAGTTTGTCGTACAATGCGATCCGCGGTTCCGTGAAAGGTGCGCAATGGCCGACATCCTCCGCCGTAGATGCGGACAGTTTTCTGGGCAAGCTCCGTGCGCGGACGGGATTGGAGTTCGACCTGCCGACAGAGGCGCAGTGGGAATACGCCTGTCGCGTCGATACGACGAGCAAGTATAACAACGGCGGCAGCACGACGAACGACATGAATCTGCTGGGGCGGTACACGGGAAATTTCTCCGATGGCAAGGGCGGGTACACGAACGCGCACACGTCGGTGGGATCCTATCTGCCGAACAAGTGGGGGCTTTACGATATGCACGGGAATGTGTGGGAGTGGTGCGCGGACTGGGATGCGTGGCTAACGGCCGGGATAGATCCAAAGGGACCATCTTCAGGAAAGCACCGGGTGGTTCGTGGAGGTGGCTGGAAACTTGGCGCGGACGGTTGTTCCGTGTTCGCACGGTTCCGCTTCGGATCGATAAACACGTTCGATGACATCGGTTTCCGCCTGGCTCGGACCTTCTACCCGCCGCAGGGGGCATGTATTGTTTCATTCGATGCGAATGGAGGTGTGGGGGAAATGGCATCACAGGTCTTTGTTCCGAGGAAGGACGCGCTGTCTCCCTGTGCGTTCACGCGGACAGACTATACTTTTGCCGGATGGGCGACGAATGCGAACGGTGCGGTCGTTTATCGAGATTCCGAGAAAGCGGAACTGTCCAAGGATGTGATGCTGTACGCGGTGTGGAAACAGTCGTCCGGTTACTGCGTAATCGATCTCTCTGCGGGAGCTTCGGCGACGAACTATCCCGTCACCTATCTGGCGGAACCGCCGAACGGCGGATTCAATATGGACACGTACAAGATGACGAAGCTGGTGTTGCGGAGAATCGAGGCGGGGACATATATTCCGGGCGGGGGATCTGATGAATCCATACGCGTGACGCTGACGAAGCCGTTCTACATGGGTATCTTCGAAGTGACACAGAAACAGTATGAGTTGGTAACAGGGACGAATCCGTCCGGTTACAAAGGCTTCATGCGTCCCGTGGAACAAGTGTCATACAATGTGATTCGCGGTGCCTCGAATGGTACGAACTGGCCGTCTTCATCAGCAGTAGATGCGACGAGCTTCATGGGCAAGATCCGTGCGCGTACAGGGCTGAATCTCGACCTGCCAACGGAGGCGCAGTGGGAATACGCCTGTCGCGTCGGCACGACGAGCAAGTATAACAACGGCGGCAGCACAACGAACGATTTGAAACAGGTGGGGCGGTATAGGCATAACCACTCTGACGGCAAGGGTGGGTATTCGTCCTATCACACAACCGTTGGTTCGTACCAGCCGAATGCATGGGGACTCTATGACATGCACGGCAACGTGTGGGAGTGGTGTCTGGACTGGTTCGGAAGCCCTTTCGGAACGGATCCGAAGGGCGCTCCCACGGGGAAGTATCGGGCAGGACGCGGCGGCAGTTGGATGGAGGGACCGGACCGTTGTATCTCCGCCTTCCGAAATTGCCTTGACCCATCTTTGGGGATCACCCACTACGGCTTCCGCCTGGTCTGTAACGCGCCAGATTAGGAGCAGGAAGCAGGAAAAGTGAAATCGCCCTGCGCCCCCGAGGTTCGCTTCACGAACGGTTAGGTGGTTGGGTGGTTCGGTAGTTAGGTGGTTAGATTGTGTCGCCCCTTCAGGGCTTTCTTGTTTTTGGTTGGCGTATCGAGGGTTACGCTTTACTTCCCTCCCCGCCTGTGTACTGTCGCCCCTATGGGGCTATGGGAGGGGCAACGTCCCCGTTGCCCGTAGCGGAACGGACTGGCGTGACTAGTGGCTAAACACCCGTCCCCATCGTCTCCATTGTCACCATCGTCCCCGGTTCTCAGCTTCCCAACTTGTCCAGCTTTACACGCCGCCGCTACTGCCTACTCCCTATTGCCTTCTTTTCAGCTTCTCAGCCTCTCAGCTTACCACTCAGCTTTTCCCTTTACTTTGTTGAGGAATGTCGTTATACTGGTTTCGTTTTTGATTCAAAGGAGTTGCCATGAAAAAGACTTACAACCATACTGGTATTCCCGTGTTTGAAAAGCAGGACGACATGATGTATGTCGAATGCTTGAAGGTGTGGATCACGGATGCGTCGAAGCACCCGTACAAAATCGAATTCCTCTACTTTGAGCCAGATAGCCCCGTTGCGGCGATGGCGCAGGAAGAACCTCACGTCGCATACGTCGTCGAGAACATCAAGGAGGCGGTCAAAGGGAAGTCTGTCCTGATTCCGATCACGGACATGGGGTCGATGAAGATCGCTTACGTGTACGACGCCGGCGTTCCTGTCGAGTTCATCGAGAAGAAGAAATAAT
>JAFYDR010000021.1 GCA_017544725.1 Kiritimatiellia bacterium | reverse complement strand
TTCTCGCTATAAGGAATCAATGTCCACCCTCACGTCATTACCAAGTCGTTCTTCCTGATGACGACGTGCTTCATTGGTTTGGGTGTCAATTCTACGTTGCCTATCGTACGCAATTTCTTCTTCCGTACGTAACGGCCTGCCCATGATCGACGCAAACTCCTTCCGTATCGTAGTACGTTGGGATTCCGCAAGCTCCAGCCCTATCTCGTTAAACCGACTTTCGAACCCTTCCGCAAGTTTGTCAAGTTTCTTCTTGACCGACTCGCCATATCCTTCTGCATTTAAATGTATTCCAAGAACATCTCCACTCTTTCCGCCCCCATCTTCACTGAGTTGGCACCACTCCCGGGACAATCGATCAAGGATCTTCAGCCTCGTTTTAACGCATGAAGAAACATCTTCGCCCAAAAGTTGCCGAGTATAAACGCAATTTCCCGCAAGTTCGCAAAATACATTCAACTACTGTACGCGACAAAGATAATTCTCCGATGAGAACCTTGTCGAGAAAACAATCTTCTCGAACATGTCCCGGTACTTCTCTCGCTGTCGGCGGTCTGGCAACTGGGATATTTTCACGGCAAGTCTATTCCCAAACAGCATTGAATCTGGACGAGGAGTCGCAAGACGCTCCAACGTTTCTTGCATATCGCGTTCCACTTCCAATACTGCACGGTCTTCTTTACGGCAACCGTCAATAGTTGAAAACACGCCCATCAATATTAGAATGGCAAGACCTTTCTTCATTGCATCAACACTCCATTAAGCCGTATAACGCCATTCGTAGTACGTGTCGCCTGTTTGTTGAGTTTACGGGCACCGACCGTGCCGTCGGTAAAGAGGATAAACTCATCCTGAATTTCTTCGCCAAACCGTTTAAATGGCGAATTTGTTCCGCTGGTTCCTTTTAGGTTCCAGCCGAATGGATTGTCTATTCTGACGTATCCGCTCGTCCAAGCAAAAGCGACGTCATTAGTCACATGGCCATCCGGTGTCAGCCAAGGGATTCTGTCCGCATATGCGGCAGTGTCGAACGCATAGAAATTGTCGTCTTGGACATCTCCCCATCTCCCGGCTCCCGCGCCCCCTATCCCTCCTGTGTGCGCAAACGCCCCATTGAAATACGGATTTAGGAAATAACCTTCAGCTTCATACGTGAAACTCACAACTTCCTGCACGGCTATCCCGGAGAAGGATACGCGTAATGGAGTCACGTACAACTTGAGTTTTACGCCAATGCCACCTGCCATCCCCACGGTGACAGTATTTGTGGTGAAAACACTTGCCATTGTCATGCCGTACCTCAGTTCTGCAATGATACTGTTCGGTTCTAGAACATTAATTGAAGGGATGTATGTAACACCACAATACCCGGCTCGAAGCGGATTCTGGCATCCATTGAGCGGACATCGGTAATAGAATCGTCCAAATTCTTCATCATATACGACAGCACCGCCACCGATGAGATCCCACGTAATAACCGGTTGTGAAGGCACTTGAATTCGATCAACAAGTTCACAGACCCCATATGTATGACGGTTTGGTGAAGCATAATCTAGATCTGGCGGATCAACTTTCGGTTGCAGCTCCACCCTGAAGACGGTGAGCTTAGAGCCGTTGCTCGTGAAGCGGCAGCCCGTCCCGTTCTCGACGAACGTGCCCGATATCTTCACGTCCTCCTCCGAAGAGCTAGGCGCAAATCCCTCGCAATTGACGTTGACCCATACCGTCTCGTAAGGTGCCAGGTAGCCGCCCATGGGGATGTTCACGGGCTCCGTCGGAACCAGCTTGCCAAACCCCGGCATGCTTACGGAATAGTGCCCGCCGTGCGATCCGCCACTCACGCTTATGTTGAGCGAGACAGGCGTCGATCGCCTGGACACGGTGTGTCCCGGCGAGTCCACGTACGCGGCCTCGTAGATCACCGCCGATGCGCTGTAGGACACGGGTATGGACGGAAGCGACGGATCTGGTTCGTCCTGCTCTTCCGGATCGGGGTCGTGAGGCGGCTCGCACCCGCACTGGAACGTCGGCAGCGAGAACGAATGCCCCATGAGATAGGCGTATCCGCCCAGCGTGCAGCCATCGCATCCACAGTTGCCGACGCATACCATGGTGATGTTTGAGCCGTCCGTCTGGAAACAGCCGCCGTCCCCGCCGCTGGAGAGAAGGCGCGGGAGAGGCGACATCAGCATCGGCATCGGTTGCGGCTGCATCCCGCCATCGACGTGCCACGAATACTCCAGGCCTAGGTCGCCGGGATAGGCGTCAAGCGTGAAGTGCGTCTCGTCCGTCGTCTCCACATACGAGAAGCGTATCGGCCAGTGCACCGTCGTGCCGCCGCCCTCGCGGGGTTCTATTATCAATGTGTAGTCCGGCGTTCTGCCGATCGTATCGTACGCGGGCGAGACCGTGAACGGCACGGAGGAGGTGACGGCATACTCCACGCCGATGACGAGCGGGACGCGGCAGACCTC
>JAFYDR010000315.1 GCA_017544725.1 Kiritimatiellia bacterium | reverse complement strand
CTGTTTTCTTTTTCAAATCTATGCTATACTAACTTCAATGAAGCAAGACGAAATAGAGAAATGGGGATTCAGGCTGGAAGACAAGTTGGGGGAAACTCAATTTACGGAAGTCTATCGTGCCGTGCAGCTTTCCCTCAACCGTCCAGTGCAGGTGCAGATTCTGAAAGCAGATCTCGCATCCGATGCGAGTGTTGTCCGATATTTCCTCGGCATCGCCCGCTTGCTTGCCCGCGTAAAAAACCCCTACGTGATTTCGATTTTTGATATCATTTCAGACACAAGCCGTCCCTGTGTGATCATGGAGAGCTTGGATGGAATGACCGCACGTGAGTACATCCGCCAAAACGGTCTATTCACGCGAAAGGATGGTTTGCGGATAGCCGTCTCGATCGCAAACGGCATTGCCCAGTTGTGGGATACGCTTCACCTCGTGATCGGCACCATTTCCCTCGATAGCATTTGCATCGCAGCATCTGGGGATTGCAAGATCACCGAACTTTTCCAGTTTGAGCAGGCCGATAAGGATGACGGACTTGCCACCTATACGGACATGCGCAAGTTCGGTTCATTGGTTGAGCAGCTTCTCTCCGATGAAACGGCTCCCCTACCGGATGATATTCGACAAATCGTCAACCGTCTTTGCTCGGTCGATCCCGCCGCCTGTTTCACCTCTTGGCAGGAAGTGCAACAGACCTTGCGGCAACTGTCCGTATCCAATCCAGAGCCAACAGGCCCCGTCTCCAAAATCCGGTTGCACAGAAAAGAAGCGGTTGTGCCTGAAGCGAAGGAGTTTCAGGACAAGTCGCTGATTTCGGAAAACAACCAACAGATTCATCGGGAAAACCTCCGTACGCAACTGTATCTATGGGCTGCGCTCTGTGTCTGGTTTGCCCTCCTTTTCTGGCTCCGCGCATTCCACTCGACGAAGCAAGTGCGCTCGATGGCGACGTCCCTGACGGCAAATGTCCGAGACACATTTGGTATTGCGATATCGTCTCCCGATGAAGGGACATCGACCGTTGCAAAGCCGCAGTCGTCCGACGACACAGATGATACGCACCTTGAAGACGAGACGAAAGAGTCGGTGTCTGCCGCACAAGTCTCGACCTCTGCGGATGCCGATCCGTCCGCAACCGAAAAAACGCAAGGCGGTACGGGCATCCCGACATCCGTACAACAAGCCTGGGCAAAGGCATTGCGCACAAACGGCATTGCGGGACTGAAAAAAGCCATTTCGGAAACGTCCGAAGATTTTTCAGAAAAGGCGACACTCGCCGCATTCATGGCCTCGCTTCCCGACTGGCAAACGCTCGTGCAGGAAGGGCTGGAATCAAAAATCGGGAAACAGCTCGTCATCCCGTTCAAAGGACAAAAGCACGAGGTAACACTCCGCACCGTCAGTCACGAGAAGATACACTTCGAGTACAACGGACGTGGCTCCGAAATACCGCTCTCCCAGTTCGCACCAGACCTGTTACTCTCTTGGATGAAGCGACCGAGCAACGCAAAAGAAGCACTCGTGTGGTGTTCCCTGCTCATCCGTTCCGACCGCGCCGATGAAGTGCCGACATTGGCCGCAAAGTGTCCCCTTCTCCAATCCGTCATTCTCGCCGCCTGTGAAGAGTGAAGAATGTGTGCCGCATAGCGGCTAAGTGTCCTACGGACTAAGTGCCACTGTGTGGCTAAATGTCCCTACGGGACTAAGTGGCAAACTCCTCGCCCACGCCTCACGCGAGAACGGTCATGGGGAATAACTTTCGATGATCCCCGAAGGGGCGAAGGTACACAGGCGGGGCAAGCGTAACACAGCTCCCCAGTCCAATATGGCGTGTCGCATGTCGTTTGTCGCGTGTCATCGGTAACTATCGAATGCTATCGATTGCAATCGAGCCGGAGAGTCACGCTTGTCATGAGTAGCTCTGCCGCCCTTCATTCGTCACTCGTCATTCGTCACTGCCGCCATCGGCGGCTTGCTTCTCAGCTTCCCCGCTTCTCAGCCGCCTACTGCCCCCCCTACTCCCTATTGCCGCCTTCGGCGGCCAATTGGAGATTGGCGGTGAAAAGTAAGGTCCGCAGGGTTTTCAGTCCGTCGAACTGGATGGTGTAGGAGCTTTCCCCGAAGTTGACGTCGAGTATTGTTCCGTGTCCGAAAATCGGGTGTATCACGCGCGTTCCAACCTGTATGACGGCATCTTTCCCCATCATCCGTTTTTCCTGTTGCTCGATCTGCTTTCTGGCGCGTTCCAGCAGGTCTGCGTCAAGTGGCTTGATCGCCTCGATGGTGTCACCCGCTTCCAACAAGAACCGGGATGGATATTTGAAGAGGTTGTCATGCGTGAGTCCCTCCGAATCGCTGAGGAAGAGTTTGTCTTCCGCACGCGTCATCGCAACATACGCCAACCGCCGTTCCTCCTCCATCTCCTCCGGCGTCTCCACTTTACGTCCGGGGAAGCTTCCCTCATTCAATCCGCACAGGAAGACAACGGGAAACTCCATTCCTTTCGATGCATGGATGGTCATCAGCTTGATGCTTTCCTGCGATTCTTCCCGATCCAAATCGGTGTACAGGGCGATACGCGCAAGGAACTCCTCCAGCGTGGATTCATCCTCTTCACTTGCCCGGACAACTCCGCGCTTGAATTCGGCAAGGTTGTCGAGTCTCTCCTGATCGCCCTGCAAACGCATGTACTCTTCGTAGCCGCTTTGATCGAGCAAGGTCTGCACGAGATTCGCAAGAGGAAGTGTCGCCAACCGATCTCTCGCGAACTGGATCGCATTGATATACCGCCGCGCGTCCGTTCCCCTCCAGATCGGTTGCTCAATGGTGTCGCGCATGGCGGTGAAGAGGGAAACGCCTTTCTTTTCG
>JAFYDR010000314.1 GCA_017544725.1 Kiritimatiellia bacterium | reverse complement strand
TTAAAGGGCGAAGCCCGATTTAAAGCAGTCGAAGACTGCGATTTAACCATTTCATTTTTAAGGCGGCGTCAACCGCCCGTTAGGTTTGACTCGACAAACCCCACCTGAAAAGGCTATACTGGTAGCCGTTTTCTTTTGGGAGTTGTTGATGAGTACGAAAACTTTTCCGTTGACCGCAAGTCAACTCGAAGAACTGGCGCAGCAGGTTCCGACGCCGTTTTACGTCTATGACGAGGTATCCATCCGAAACACGATCCGTCGTCTAAAATCCGCCTTCTCCTGGAATCAGGGATTCCACGAGTACTTTGCTGTCAAGGCAACGCCCAACCCCTTCATTCTGAAAGTCGCGCAGTCAGAAGGGTGCGGTATGGACTGCTCGTCCCTGCCCGAACTGTTGTTGTGCGAAAAAATCGGCGTGACGGGCGAGGACATCATGTTCACCTCCAACGACACCCCCGCCGAGGAATTCCGTAAGGCAAAAGAACTAGGCGCGAATATCAACCTCGACGACATTTCGCACATTGACTTTTTGGAGAAGACATGCGGACTCCCTGATTTGATCTGCTTCCGTTGGAATCCCGGTCCACTGAAAGGCGGCAACTCGATCATCGGGAAACCGGAAGAGGCGAAATACGGGTTCACTACCGAACAGCTTTTCGAGGGTTATCGGATTCTGCGCGACAAGGGAATCAAGCGATTCGGAATCCACACGATGGTGGCATCGAACGAACTGAATCCGCAGTATTTTATCGATACGGCCGTTCTCTTGTTCGACCTGATGCGGGAAATCTCTTCGAAGCTCGGCATCACATTCGAATTCGCCAACATCGGCGGCGGCGTTGGCATCCCCTACCGTCTCGATCAAGAGCCCGTTGACCTCGCCCGTGTCGGCGAGGGAATCCATGCCGTTTATGACGAGCAGATCGCCAAAGGCCTTGCTCCCTTCCGACTCTACATGGAATGCGGACGCGTTATCACCGGTCCGTACGGATGGCTCATTTCACGTGTCCGCCACATCAAGCAGACCTATCGTACCTACGTCGGGTTGGATGCCTGTATGGCGAACCTGATGCGACCGGCACTATACGGTGCCTACCACCACATCTCTGTTCCCGCCAAGGCGGGGGAACCGGACACCATGGTGTGCGACGTGACCGGATCCCTCTGCGAGAACAATGACAAGTTTGCGATCCAACGGAGTCTGCCGACGCTCGTGCCGGGCGATCTCGTTGTCATTCACGACGCAGGCGCGCATGGACACGCGATGGGATTCCAGTACAACGGCAAATTACGCTGCGCTGAACTGCTGTTGCGGGAAGGTGGATCCCTCCTCCCGATCCGCCGTGCGGAAACCGTAGATGACTACTTCGCGACTTTGGACTTCGACGCCGTAAAGAATTTTCGCGCATAAGGAGCTAACAGATGGATAGCACAAGTGACATTCGAGTTTTGGTAACAGGCGGTAGCGGGTTTCTCGGAATCAACCTGATCCGTTTCCTGTTGGCAAAGGGAATCAAAGACATCCGTTCCATCGACCTCGTAGAGTTTGACTACCCGGAGAAAGACCGTGTAGATACATTGGTCGGCGACATTCGCGACAAGGAAGCTCTGGCAAAAGTCATGGAAGGGCGCAACTGGGTCATCCACACGGCTGCCGCCCTGCCACTCTATTCCAAAGAAGACATTTTCTCGACCGACATCCAAGGCACGGCAAACGTGTTGGAAGCGGCCCAAAAGGTTGGGGTAGATCGTTTTGTTATGATCTCCTCAACCGCCGTGTACGGCGTCCCCAAACACCATCCCCTTTACGAAACCGATCCACTTGTCGGCGTGGGTCCCTACGGCCATGCGAAAATCGCCGCCGAACAGGAATGCCTGAAAGCGCGTGAACGGGGACAGACAGTCAGCATCATTCGTCCCAAATCCTTTATCGGTCCCGAACGTCTCGGCGTATTCGCGTTGTTCTACGATTGGGCGTACACGGGACACGGATTCCCCATGATCGGCAGCGGGAAAAACCGCTACCAACTCATGGACGTAGATGATCTCTGTCAGGCGATCTACCTCTGCCTGACGCTCCCGAAAGAAACAGTCAACGACACGTTCAACATTGGCGCGGAAGAATTCACGACCATGCGTGAGGATTATCAGGCTGTACTGGACGAGGCAGGATTCAACAAAAAGATTCGCGGTCTGCCCGCGTTGCCGATCATCTGGATTCTGACTGTACTGGAATGGCTACATCTCTCCCCGCTCTACCCGTGGGTTTACCGCACGGCGTGCGAGGACTCTTTTGTCAGTATCGACAAAGCGAAAAAGATTCTCGGTTTCGCCCCGAAATACTCCAACAAGGATGCGTTGGTTCGCAACTACCGTTGGTACGTAAAGAATATCGATTCTTTCAAAGGAAAATCTGGTGTCTCCCACCGCGTTCCCTGGAAGCAGGGAATTCTCGGTCTCGCCAAGCATTTCTTCTGATCTGCGATCTATACGGGTACATCTCCAAAATTTACGCCACAGTTTCTGTGACGCATTTGCGTAATTCACCCATTTCATGCACACGAGAGGATTTTGGAAACAACTGGAACAACCCAAGCGGTCGCGACAAGCACTGAAAGGGCGATAGAAGGTTGCGTAGTATGACGAGTGGTTGTGCATTGTTCCTTCGCCCTTTCAGGGCTTAGTGGATACTGGTCGCATCGCCGGGGGGTAAGCTTCGCTCACCCCCGTCTGTATAGGGGACACCCTTTCAGGGCTTTCATTCGCGACCAGTGTACCCCCATTCGATTGCAATCGACAGCTACCGATGACACGCGACACGCGCATTGGACTGGCGAGACTGGCAGCTACCCCCCGTCCCGATTGTCCCCATCGTCTCCAATGGCCTCACTTCTCAGCCTCTCAGCTTCCCCGCTTCTCAGCTTTACACGCTTACCCGGCTTTACACGCATAATCAGCTTAACACGCTTTACCAGCTGCGGCCTTGCCGCCAGCCGCCCGTTCCCTAACCGAAGAACCTTGTCTCCAGCGCAATGCAGAGCGCGTGGTAGATCGGAAGGTGGAGTTCTTGAATTTGGAACGTTTCGTTGGAGGGCACCACGATGGCGACATCCGCAATCCGGGCAATCTGGCCACCGTCCTTTCCTGTCAACGCGATGGTACACATCCCGATACCTTTTGCGACATGCATGGCGGCAACCACGTTGGCGGCGTTTCCTGAAGTACTGATTCCGATTAGTGTATCGTTCTCACGACCTAGCCCCAGTACTTGCTGCGCATAGACATATTCGGGATTTACATCATTGCTGAACGCCGTTCCCAGCGCGAGACTTTCGCCAAGATCGATAGCGGGTAGTGCCCCCTGCAACTGGTCGAGAAGCGATTCGGGCAACGCAGGATTGCGTTCTTTCATGGTTCTCCGAAACACCGACGGTAAAGGTCGTTTCTGAAGAAAGCCTTTCATCAGCTCGCCGACGATGTGCGCAGCGTCAGACGCACTGCCACCGTTCCCGCATAACAGGAGCTTCCCTCCTCGTTCATACGTCGCGACGAGAAGGTCAAAAGTCTGTTCGATCGCAGGCAGGCAGACTTCGAGTTGCGGATACCGACCCAAAAGGTCTTTCCAAACGGAATTCATTCGACGCGACACTCCCGTTATTTGTCCGGCGTGTAAACGGCGGTAGTCACAGCCGCAAAGTCACCCAGTTCCGCATCCAACGCTGCGGGAACGATTTTACAGACCTTGCGAGAAAGCGGCAACGCCTCACGTTCGATGACCTTGAGACAAGCAGGCAACAATAGATTCTTCGCCCGTTTGAATACGCTACCGATGACGATCCGTTCGGGATTCAGGATGTCGATCAGGATGGAAAGTCCCCGACCCAAGTACTCACCGCTGAGACGATAAACCTCCTTCGCGGTCTTGTCCCCTTTCATCGCAGCCTCGGCTATCGTCTGCGCGGTGATTCCAAGAGGTGCCGTCTTCGGATTGTAGTAGGCGGGAGTCTCGCCATTCATAAAGGCCTGAAGTCCAAGCATGGCACCGAGCTGCGCAATGCCACCGCCACTGCAGAATCCCTCAAACGAACCGACCTTACCGTAACCGACAGGGCCGTTTTCGGAAAGGCGGATGTGACCGAATTCACCGCCATTGTCGTTTGTGCCGCAATACAACCGACCGTCAAGAATCAATCCAGCTCCAAGCCCTGTTCCGAATGTCAGGAAAGCCATGTTCCGCGTTCCCCGCCCCGCACCGTACATCCATTCGGCGAGTGCGCAGGCGTTCGCGTCGTTCTGCAGTCGAGCAGGAACCCCATATTTGCGACTGAGGATATCGCAGATGTGGATGTCGTCCCACATGGGCAGGTTCGGCGGACGCTTGATGACACCCGTACGCGAATCCAGCGGGCCTCCGCAGGAGATACCAATCGCCTCTACAGACGTCTTTTTCGTGAACTGGTCAATGATAGAACAAAACTGGTCAATGATCTCCATCGCGGGTTGCCGATTGTCCGTCGCAAACCGCTTCTTTTTCAAAATCGTGATTTTCTTTCCATCCGTGTTCGCCAACACGACGGCACATTTCGTACCACCAATATCCAAACCAATAACATTCATCTCAAACCTCCTAGTGGGAAAACACGAGTCAGTATATCACAATCACGAATCGGGGTCAAAACAGAGTTGAAACGAACTGCTTGCCTATAACTTCGCAGGGCGGCGAAGCCGCCCAGCTGAGAAGCGGGGAAGCTGAGAGGCTAAGTAAGCCACCGAAGGCGGCAATGAAAAGATAAAAATGTAGGTGGCGTGTCGCGTGTCGTTTGTCGTATGTCATCGATAGCTGTCGATTGTAGTCGATTGCTATCGTTGCACACACTCGCTTCTCAGCTTTTCAGCCTTTCAGCTTCCCCGCTTCTCAGCCGGACCGCGCAACTTCTGAATCAGATCGCAGGACGCCTTGGAGGCGTTGAGCGTGAAGAGATGTATACCGGGGGCACCGCCTTTCAGCAACTCATAGCATTGGCGGAGCGCGAATGCGCAACCCTCTTTTTCCGGATCTTGCGAATGTGCCGCATCCAGCAGATCGGAGGGAATGGAACAACCGGACAAACTGGTGAATTTCTCAATCTGCTTGGCAGATGTCAATGGCATCACACCGGGAATCAGAGGAATCGTGATACCGGCGGCACGGGCTTTCTCTACAAATGAAAAATACCGCGAGTTGTCGAAGAACAATTGCGAGACCGCATAGTCCGCGCCCAAATCCTGTTTCATCTTGAGGTACACCAAATCATAATCCGGCGTATGTTCCTCGCCGTCATGGTGCGATTCTTGATGTCCCTCTGGATAACAAGCGCAACCGATCCGGAAGTGCGGCCACTCGTACTTGATGAACCCGATGAGATCGGTCGCATGCGCAAAGCCGTAGGGATGGGGACGGAAGGATGTCTCACCCTGCGGCGGATCCCCGCGCAACGCCATCACGGCGGAGATTTGCTTTTCGGTTAGCGCGTCCAGAATGCGCGTCAGCTGCGCTTGGGAATGACCAAGACAGGTGAGATGCGCCATCGTATGCAACTTGAAATGGTTCTCCAAGCTACCGACGAGATCTATCGTGTTTTCGCGTGTCGATCCTCCCGCGCCGTAGGTGACGGAAATCAGATCAGGTTTCACTGCGGAAAGATCCGCAATGGTCGAATACAGCTTGGCCCATCCAGCCGGCGTCTTCGGAGGGAAGAACTCAACGGAAAACGTTGGCAGATGGCTTCGAAGTCTTTCAAAAAAAGTCATGGCGTTCCTCCCTCTTTGTACGGCAACTTACTTGAGCGAAATCACGCTCAGCGTATGGACCTTGTCGCTCACCTTGTTCTTCATCCCCTTCCCTGCGAGATCGAAATTCGCGACGATCATGTTGTCGCCCATCACGCATGGTTCGCTAGGCTGATCGAGCAGACCATCCTGCCCGAGTGTATCGTCGTTCTCCCACAGGATGCTGTGCGCGGGAGCACCATCCAATTCCTTGTCGATGTCCCAGCAATGAATCGCGTTCCGCTCGCTGTCCGCAATAAGAATCCAATTCTTCGCCTCGTAATAACAGATTCCGTCACAACACGGAAGAACGTTCGGATCCGAGAAAATCTTGGAGGGCTTGCTGAAAGTCCCGTCTTGTTTCTTCGTGATCTTGAAGAGGTCGCCACCGCCAAACGATCCGACATACACATCGCCCGCACGGGAAATGCAGATACCGTCTGCCGCACCAGTCGAGTTCCTGTGCTTCAGCACGGTCGTACCGACCTCGCCCAAAAAGAAGGGATCCTTCTCCGACATGTTTTTAGGCAACAGACGCGCAGGACGTTCCTGACAAGCCGTGAGAGGAACGCGGTACACGCCGCCAACATAACGATCGGGGAGATCGTGGTAGGTGTCCGTGAAATAAATCGCGTCATCCACGATCCGGATTCCGTTCGCGGCCTTGATGTTCTCCACAACAGGCTCAATGCGAGTCGCCGTACCATCACGATCAATCAGGACACGCAGGATACGCGACTTATAGTTCTTGTTGCGTTTATACTGATTGTCACAGTAATACAGGTTTCCATCCGGTCCGAACGCGAGTCCCATAGGGAAAGCGCATCCTGTTTCGGGATGAAGCAACCCGACTGTGAAAAGCGACCAGCGACCGGTCTTCTTGCACTGTTTAAGAATCACGCCAGGATAAGAGGCATTCTGCCAATTCGGAGAAGCGAGGTAAAGTTCGCCATCCGCGCTAACCGCCATCCCGTCTGGCGTATTGACCATTTCCCCGAACTGCTTGTAGAGTTTCGGACGATAAGACTCGCCCGCCAAAGAATGAAAAGAGAACAAGACCGCCAAAGAAGCTGCTGCCAAAGCCAACGTAGTTTTCATGCTTTTCCTTTCTGTAACGTCAAAACCGATACCAGCATAGCATACTCGAACACAAAACGAAAGCTGCGTTTTTATCACGGGAAGACGCAGGGCGCATCTGCATAATTCACCCATTCCGTACACACGAGAGGATTTAGGAAACAACTAGAACAACCTGAATACAACAACTGAAAGAGGTACGCGGACCAACCGGTCCGCGCATCACCTCTCTTTTGTCTGTAACTTGCCGCTATGGAGAGCCGCCATCTCGGCGGCTGTATCGTTCACATCATTGCCGCCGAGACGGCGGCTCTCCATATTGTCCCGTTGCCTT